>CAYUZZ010000159.1:0-1704 GCA_964449505.1 uncultured Hyphomicrobiales bacterium
ACGGACCTACTTACCTTTACAATCCAGGTGGTAATGCCGGAAGAGTTTCTGACATGGCATTCTTTACACCTTGGTTATCTGGGGCTACAAATGGTGCAGCTTTTGGATTCCTACCGACTGACGCTTGTAATGCAGGTGAAAGAGTTTGGGTAAATAGTGATGCAAATCCTGCAACTAAAACTATTATTTTCCCCGGTTTACAGATGGCTGTTATGCACGCTTCGGTAGTAAACGGAACTAATGATAATATTTTTGTTGCTGACAGTTATAATACTACTCCTAATTATGTTCAAGAAGATATTAGTATTGATTGGAATGCTATTTCTAATACAATTTGGAGTGAAACAATTGCTACTGAATTAGTTATCAATGGTAACTTTGAATTAGCAGGTGTTGGAAATTCTTATAACTTATTCTTAGGCTCTCCTTTAAGAGTTAAGAATCAACTTACACTTGATAACATTGGTTGTCAAGGCTGGATTTATTTGGATAACAATAACTTGAGTGTTGAAGGTTATATCACTGAGGGTTACTTTAATACTGTTCCAATCAGTTGCCAAGTTGCTACTAATGGAATTGGCTACTTAATTAAAGAAAATGTAATTACAGGTGGTATTAACAATTTCCCTGTTATCCAAGATGGCGGTTCATCTACTGGTACTCCAGCCCAATTTGTTGTTAATGCATCTGGTTTTGTTGCCGGTGATAATAACAAAATTAAGGTTAGAGTAGTAAACACTAACCCTGTTACTTATAAGGTAATGGGCGAAGATGGTTACGATGTTAATAATATTTGGGATATCGACTTCGAGAATAATAACGGAGCAAATCCAAATATGGCTATGCAATTATTCTTCTTGGATAATTCTTTGAACGATGGTAGCTTTAACAACATTACTTCTTATGGTGCTTTCTGGGACGAATTCCCAACATCAGCAACACAATGGACTTCAAGAAAATCAACTTCTTCATGGAATGGTTCAGATGGAGTTCAGATAACAAACTTGAATCTTGAAAGTGGACGTACAGACTGGGCTATATTTAGCGGACCTACTTCATTTGCATTGTCAGATGCAGTAAATCAAGCTAAGAACATTCAATGGCTTGGTGGTGATGATAATACTTTAACTTTCCAATGGTTACGTAATGATGTGAATGCACAATATTATGCTATTATGGGTATTGAAGGTTCAATGACTGCTGCTCCTGCACTTTTCACACCTTCGGCCTCTTGTGGTGCTACAAATGGTCCATGGACTTGTAGTGCAACAGATCGTAACTTCTCAGATGGTTATGTTGATAATGTAACAGGTGCAAGTTGGACTGCTGGTTTGTTCCATAATGGTGCAGCAACCCCTGCTGACGTAAAAGTTCTTTATGTTGGAACTTATACAGGTGCTACTCAGAACATATCAATTGATAACTTAAAACAAGGTACATATTATTCATTCTTCGTAGCAAACTTTAACTACGGTGATGGCACAACTACAATTCCAACTATGATTACTGGTGCTGACGGTATGGCAAATTACAACTTAGCTTCAAACACTTTGAACCCAAGAGTTCGTAAAACTCAACCTGCTGTTTATATGACACTTGATTTAACATCAACACCATATACACCTTATGTAGTTTACGGAACTACTCCAATGCCATATACTACTTTAACTGATATTTTAGATCCTTCAAATCATTGGAGAACTA
>CAYUZZ010000159.1:1714-5643 GCA_964449505.1 uncultured Hyphomicrobiales bacterium
ATGAGTTCCGCTTCACAGAAAATGGTTCATATGCTTCTGGTTTAACTGGTAATACTGTAGTAGAAAATCAATACAATGGTGATGCATTAACAGGTGGTATTTTTGCAGAAGTTTGTGCAAATCTACCATATAGTGCAACTCCAAGTACAATTGCTTTATACTTCAAAGGTTATGGTAATAATGGTGGTACTAACTGGGCAATCAAATACTCAGAAAATAATAGTACTTATACATTTACAACACCTTTAATCAACTCAACAACTAACAGATCAAGAACAGTTGCAACAAAATACTACTTAGTATCAGCTTATGATGGCGATGGAAAAGTTGCAAAATTATATGATAACAATAAAGACTTGCAATTTATCTTTGATGCAACTTCAAGCGTAATTTCAGCAGTAAGTGGTACAATGCCAACTTGCGAAGGAAATGCTTTAACATTTACAACTGCAACAAATTCAATTCCTGCAGCTACATTTGTTGATTGGGAAGTATCCAAAGATAACGGTGCTACATTCGTAGGATTAGGCTCGCTTCCAAATGGTAGTATCGCTTCAACATTTACTGACACTGGTATTGCTGGTCTAAACTTTACAAATTTGGATTACGCAGATAATGGATATCAATTCAGAGCAAGATATTCTTCAAACTCTGTTTGTGACTTCCCAACATTAGGTGACTATAAATATACAACACCTATTACATTGTCAATTTATGATGCATCTTTAACTGGTTCGACTCCTCTTGACGTTGAATCATGTAGTAACACTACAAGTGTTGACTTCGTATCCAATGATGGTGCTCCTTTAGTATCACCAAACGTTTTAACTTTCGTTCAATGGGAAGTTAATGACAATGTTAATCCTTGGACAGCAGTTGCTGGTGTTGATTATAGTGTAGTTACAGCAGCTGGAACATCTACATTAACTGTTAACAATCTTGGTGGAAAAGACAATTATCAATATCGTGCTGTATGGCAAAATGGTGATTGTGCTACTGTTCCTACCGGTGCTGCAACTCTTGATGTTGTTCCACAACCAAATACACTTGTAATTAACGGACCTACTCCTTCCACAATTTGTGCAGGCAACAGTGTAACATTGAGTGCAACAGCAAGTGACTGGACTTCAGTTGAATGGTTCCAAAATGGTAATGCAACTGCATTGACAGCAGGAACTCCAGCTTGGGTTCAGAGTATTACTGATGTAGTTGGTGTTAGCACAACATTAATATTAAACAATGTTCCTGTAGGTGTTGATGCATCAACATTCTATGCAGTATTTACCAATGCTGGTACTACTGTAAACTGTACAAATACAACTGTAAATAGTGGAACATTAACTGTTCTACCAGCTCCTGTATTTAATGCAATTGCAGATCAAACTGTATGCGAAAATACTCAGCTTCAGGTAACTGCAGTTGATGGTAATCCAGTAAGTTGGTCAGGAAATGTAGAATGGTATTATAACAGTGTTCCAAATATGACTGGTGCAACACAGATGACTACTGGTAATTCTTACAACGGATCTACTGTAGCTTTCTCTGGTGCAAGTGATGCAATTTTCACAATTGCAACAACTGATTTAAGTTGGAATGGTGTTTATGTAATTGCATACAATGATAATGGTACTTGCGACGGCTTTGAAGCATTCCAAGTAACAGTTGACGAAGCTCCAATAACAGCAACAGCAACAGTAACAGCCGTTGAAGTTTGCGAAGGTCAACCGGTTACTTATACAGTAACTTATACTCCCGCTGCAACTTCAACTGTTGATTGGTACTATAACAATGTTCTTGTTGTAAATGGTAATTCGGTAGCTGGAGCAGCAACCGACAATGTTGCTGCAATAATTACAAGTGCCGGAACTTCAACATTAGTATTATCAAACGTAACATTAACAATTGACATGGTAAATGTTTATGCAAGAGTAACTAACGGCGTATGTAATTACGCTCAAAGTGCAAACCTGCAAGCAGATATCGAATCAATTCCATTGGCTCCATCTACAATTGGCGCACAGAACATATTTGCTAATAGATTTGATGTAACTTGGACAGCAATTCCAAATGCAGATGACTATACTATCGAAGTAGATGATGATCCATTATTTGGTTCACTTGCATATACTTCAACTATCGTTGCTCCAAATATCAACGATAATGGTATGGGTGTTTGTGCTTTACTTGATGCCCAGACTTATTACTTCAGGGTTCGTGCAAACAATCAGTGCGGTAGTGGTCCTTGGACACAATCGAACTTAGTAACTCTTGATCCTACAGTTGTTTCAATTGATTGGACTTCAGGTACAGGTGTATTTGGAAATCAACAAGTTGGAACAAGCTCGGCTTCAAATACTTATACAATTACTTACTATCAATTAGACCATGGTTTAACTGTAGCAGTACCTGTAGAATTTGAAATTCAAACTGGAGCATCTACTTGGTTGAGTGGTAATGTAGATTTAACTCCTTACTTGACATTGTATTTGGGTACTCCTGGTACTCCTCTTACATTACCTGTAAATGTTAGATTTAGCCCAACCACTTGTGGTGTTAATCAAGTTGACTTTGTTCATTCATCTAATGAACTTTGTTCTGGTTCAACTAACTTAATGGAAACTGAAATTAACGCTGGAACAAATGATGACGCTTCTGGAACTGGTGTTGTAGCATCTCCAACATTAAATGCCTCAAACATTATAATAATGGAAAATACTCCAAACATATTTACAACAACATGGACAGATGGTGGTGGAACTGACAGATTAGTAATATTATCAACTAATAGTACATTAAGTTGGACACCAACACCAAATACTGGTTATACTACACCTTCAAGTGATATTACAACAGCAACTGTATTAGCAACTGATACTTGGTTGGTAGGTGTAACACCTTCACAGCCATTAGCAATTACAGGTTTAACAGCTGGTGTTAATTATTACTTGCACATTTGGGA
This sequence comes from uncultured Hyphomicrobiales bacterium, assembly GCA_964449505.1. Taxonomy (GTDB): domain Bacteria; phylum Bacteroidota; class Ignavibacteria; order Kapaibacteriales; family UBA2268; genus JBDHXE01. The sequence goes on from CAYUZZ010000159.1 coordinate 4,674, forward strand.
ATACAATGCTTGTGGTGCAAATACTGAACAATATGATGCAAACTCAGAAATGGGATTACCATACTACTTGGCATTTACATCTGACGAAGTAACTCCTGTAATTCCTGATCAGGTATCCGGTGTTTCTTCAACATTATCAGATGGTACTACTCCATTGAATGTTGTTGTTAATTTAACTGAAAGAGACGGAAGTTCAATTGTAGCTCCTGCTAACATAAGTGTAACAGTTGCACAGAATCCAAATACTGGCACATTCGCTTTATCACCAAGTAGTGTTACAATCACAGGTGGTAATTCATTAAGTAATGATTTCAACTTTACTTGGACTGAATCGTGTGGTATTGATAATGGTTATTTGGCTGCAACTGCTACAAACATAAATGGAACACAAACTAATACATTTGACTTGAATGTAACTGCTCCAACACAACAATCACGTATCGTCATCTGGGTTGGTATTCCTTGTGCAAGTTCTACAACTTTCAAATGGACAAACGGAAATGGTGCCGGTCGTTTAGTAGTGGTAAGAAAAGGTTCATTACCAGTTGCTCCTTCCGATTTCCAAACTTATACAGTAAATGCTGATTGGTCAGCAAAATCTGCAAGTAACTTGATTGGAAGTGATTCTTATGCAATGGGTGAAGCACTTGGAACTAACAATAATATTACAATTACAAATCTTGAAATTGGCGAGACATTCTATTTCAGAGTATATGAATTTAATGGTTGTCCTGTAGTTTTGAGAAAGTATAACGTATATAATGCAACATTCAACCCAAGAAGCCGTACAATCAGCTGTAAAGAAGGTAACAACCTGTATGATATAGTATTAGACAGATTCAATGTTACTTCTAATAAAGGTACTGGCTTGATTAACTTCAATACTTTGTATGAAGCTAATATATCTGGATTTGAATTACGCAGAATAGACCTTGACGATGCTTCAACCACTGCTACATTAGTTGGCTCA
>CAYUZZ010000160.1:0-5593 GCA_964449505.1 uncultured Hyphomicrobiales bacterium
CAGATTGGAATTGTAATTGGTGGAGGTAATATCTTTAGAGGCGTACAAGCTGCTGCTGTAGGTATTCATAAAGTTTCTGGTGACCAAATGGGGATGCTTGCTACCGTTATCAATAGTATTGCTTTCCAAAATTCACTCGAAGAATTAGGGGTACAAACTCGTTTGCAGACAGCAATTAAAATGGAGCAGATTGCCGAGCCTTTAATTAGAAGAAGAGCAATCAGACATCTTGAGAAGAACAGGGTTGTTCTCTTTGGCGCTGGTACTGGCAATCCATATTTTACCACCGATACTGCCGCTGTATTGCGTGCTATTGAAATTGAAGCACAAGTTATTATAAAAGCTACAAGAGTAGATGGAATTTACGATAGTGACCCAGAAAAAAATCCTGATGCCATTAAATACGACGAAATAACTTATAGAGAAGTTATGAATCAAAACCTTAGAATAATGGACCAAACTGCCATTACACTTTGTGCTGAGAATAAATTACCAATTTCTGTAATAAATATTAACAAAAAAGGTAATTTGAAGCGTTTAATATGTGGCGAGAAATTAGGAACAATTGTTAAAGATTAGTGAATTAATTTGGTATTATCATGGAAACAAAAGAAGTTTATAAATCAACACAAGAAACAATGCAAAAATCTGTTGATGCTTTTAAATTACAGTTAACAAAAATAAGAACTGGTCGTGCTTCGGCAGGATTAATTGATGGTGTGAATGTAGAGTATTATGGCTCTCCAACACCAGTCAATCAGGTGGGAAGTGTTTCGGTGCCAGATGCTAGAACAATAATTATACAACCTTTTGACCGTTCAATTATTAATGATATTGAAAAAGCAATTAGAGCTGCAGATTTGGGATTTAATCCACAAAGCGATGGTACAATAATTAGAATTCCTGTTCCACCTCTTACAGAAGAACGAAGAAAAGACTTTGTAAAAATGTGTAAAAAACATGCTGAAGATTTCAAAATAGCAGTTAGAAATGTTAGAAGGGATAGCATTGATACAATAAAGAAAATGGAAAAGAATAAGCAAATCAACGAAGATGACAGAAAGAAATCAGAAGAGGAAATTCAAAAATTTACAGATGATTACATTAAGCAAGTTGATTTAATTTTAGAAAAAAAAGAAAAAGAATTAATGCAAGATTAAGTAAAATGGGGTTTTAGAACCCCATTTTTTTTAAAATTGTCGCTGATTTAATATCAAATATAAACCCCCATGAAATAAATAAAAGTGGATAAATTTTTGAGCTAATTATCTGGATAAATCAAGGAGTCGTCTTAGTGACATAAACGCCATACCCAACACCTGGCTTTAAATCACCCAAACTATTGATTCCAAAAGAATGTATATAAACTGTGCTCCTTTAACCCAACTTGCAAAATAGCCATCTGAAGTCTCGATTAGTTCTATTTTTTTTGTATTAAATGGGTTACTACATTTTTTTTTTGTCTAAAGAGAATTGAACTGATTCCGGTTGCTGTGAAGATTTCGAGAAATCTTGTAATGGATTGGTGCAGCTTCGGATGATGATTCTTTGCTTGCCTTTGTTAAATATTCACGTTGTGCAGGATTTCTGGCTATTCATAATTTAGACTTTTCGATTTTATCATGTAATATATAGGGGCTAATACGTGACATGCTAATAGACCTAAATGAAGGTGGGATTCTGATTGTGGTCTTTTTTTAAAGATATCTGGGAGCTAAGCGTAAGTCGCTCTTAAGGTAGCTAAAGGTTGATTCTAATTCTTCATTGTATTGTAAATATTCCAAATATCGCTTTCGGTTGCTGTGCTATGGTTGCTTCGCAAATAATATTCCCCATTTTGTTGCTCATTTGCTGGGAGCTCCAATTTTCGGAATGATATAGAACTTACAATTTGGTCTTGACTTTCTTCTTTTATACCATAATATTTGTGGATACTTCTGTTTCTTTCTTTTATTCTGCCTATACGTTCCTAAACTTTTTTCAATTGTAAGTCTGGTAGAGCACTCAAAAAAGTCAAAAAATGCCACAATTTTGTATTTTATGAATCTATTTTTCGGAAGTTGGGTTAAGAAACTCATCCAAGTTGGATAGTAAAAGGAGTTATTTTGGATTATAACGAAAAAGATTTACATTATATTTAGGTAAAATTTTATAAAAAATGATAGAAGTTTTGATATTAATATAAAATTATTTTGTTTAGATAAATTTTCAAGCAAGTATAAACTTTTTTTTATGATAGATTTGAAATTTTCAATTAAAAGGGGGTTATAAGTTATTCATCTCAATCCGAATTTTGGAGTGTATTTTTTTATATTATTAAAATTATGATTATAAACAATTAGATATGTGCCCGGAACAGGATTTGAACCTGCACGAGAGTTCTCTCACTACACTCTGAATGTAGCGCGTCTGCCAATTCCGCCACCCGGGCATACCTATATTACAAAAATACAAAAAATTAAATAGTCATTTATAATTTATTTAGAAAATTCGTCAATAAAGAAAATAGATGTTTTAATGCCTCCAAAGAAATTATCAACAGAATAAGATTCATTTGGAGAATGAATATTATCACCCGGTAAACCGAATCCCATCAATACAACAGGAGATTGAAGAGCTTGTGAAAATGTATTAACAATTGGAATAGAACCACCTTCTCTCATAAATACAGCTTCCTTGTTGTATGCTCTCTTCAGTGCGTTCATGGCAGATTTAACAGCTTTGCCATCTCGTTGTATCATCACAGGATTACCACCATGTAATTTTTTGATTTGTATTTTTACCGTTGGAGGAGCAATTCTCAACAAATGTTTTGTAATCTTCTCGGTAATATCATCTGGGTCTTGATTTGGGACAAGTCTCATAGATAACTTAGCTGATGCTTTAGAAGGAAGGACAGTTTTGGCACCTTCACCTGTATAACCACCGTAAATACCATTAATATCCAAAGTAGGACGCGCCCATGTTCTCTCTAATGTTGTATATCCAATTTCTCCATAACCTTCTTTTATATCTAAATCAAGGCACCAATCCTTATACTCAAATGGAAGTTTTTTGAAATTATCACGTTCGTCCTGCTCCAATTCAAGTACATCGTCATAAAAACCTGGTATTGTAATTCTGCCATAGTCATCTCTTAAACTTGCAATCATCTTAGACAATACAATAATCGGATTATCAACAGCACCACCAAAAGTACCAGAATGAAGGTCTCTGTTGGGACCTGTTAAAGTAAGTTCAATAAATGATATTCCCCTAAGTGAATAGCACAAAGATGGAACACCATCGGCGAACCATTCAGTGTCTGAAATCAGAATAGAATCGCATTTGAGAAGTTCTGTATTATTGATAATAAAATCATCTAAATGATTACTCCCTGCCTCTTCTTCACCTTCAATAAGAAACTTGATATTGCATGGTAGGTTTTCACCGGATTTGACAATTGATTCTACTGATTTGATGTGCATAAACACTTGTCCTTTATCATCAGCCGAGCCACGACCATATATCTTTCCGTTACGTATCACAGGTTCAAATGGCATGCTTTCCCATAATTCTATGGGGTCAACAGGTTGGACATCATAATGCCCATAAATTAATATAGTTGGTTTGTCTGCGCCAGCACTTAGATTTTCGCCGTAAACAATGGAGTGCCCATCTGTAGGATATATTTTTACGCTTGATAAACCAGAATTTTTCATGTTATCTGCTAACCACTCAGAGCATTTTTTAGTATCTGCGTCATGGTTTGGTTCACTCGATACACTGGGAATCCTTAAAAATTCAAAAAGTTCTGATAAAAATCTATCTTTGTTTAAATTCAAATAATCAACACTTTTCATATTATTACCTTATTTAAAAAGAATAAAAATACGAATTTTTTGCTTATTTTTGAGTTGAAAAAATATAAAAATTAACATTAAATCTATAAATAAAGGCAAAGATGAAAAACTTCGCAATAACTGGTGTTGCTGGTTACATAGCACCAAGACATTTACAAGCTATAAAATCGACATCAAATAAGTTGGTTGCTGCATTAGACCCACATGACTCAGTAGGAATTTTGGATAGATTTTCTTATGAAGTTTCTTTTTTTTCAGAATTTGAGAGATTTGACCGTTTTTTAGAAAAATTAAAAAGAACCAATAATCCTGATAGGATAGATTATCTTTCAATATGTGCCCCCAATTACTTACATGATGCTCATATTAGGTTGGCATTTCGTTCGGATGCCGACGCAATTTGCGAGAAACCGCTTGTTCTAAAGCCATCTAATATAGATGCTATGGAAGAATTAGAAGAAGAATATGGGCATAAAGTATTCAATATACTCCAATTAAGGGTGCATCCCAAAATTATGGAATTGAAGGAAAAATTTAAATTTGCTGCAAATACCAAACACGATATTAAATTAACATATATCACAAGTAGAGGAATTTGGTATAAATATTCCTGGAAAGGAGATGAGTCAAAATCTGGTGGATTAGTTACCAACATTGGGATACATTTTTTTGATATGCTGATGTGGATATTTGGAAAGCCTGTGAATAATCATGTTTACCTGAGAGATAGCGAAAAAGCATCAGGATTTTTAGAATTAGAGAATGCAAATGTAAGATGGTATCTATCCATTGATAAAAATGATTTACCAAAATCTGCAACTATAAACGGTGCTAACACTTTCCGTTCGATTACAATTGATGGTGATGAAATTGAGTTTACAGATGGCTTTACTGATTTGCATACTGAAGTTTATCGCAGAGTTTTAGCTGGTGATGGATTTGGACTGAGCGATGCAAGACCATCTATCGAAACCGTATATCAAATTAGGAAAAATTTAATTTTAAATAAATTTGATTATCCACACCCAATTTTAATAGGCGAATAACTATGAGTTACTACCTACATCAATCATCTTTCATTGACCAGAATGTTGAGATTGGAGACAATTCCAAAATCTGGCACTTCTCGCATATACAATCTAATGCTAAAATTGGGTCTAATTGTGTATTGGGGCAAAACGTAAATGTTGGTAATAATGTAATCATTGGAAATAACTGTAAAATTCAAAACAATGTATCTATTTACGAGGGTGTGGAGCTTCAGAACTATGTATTTTGCGGACCATCAATGGTTTTTACAAACGTAATAAATCCAAGATGCAAGTATCCACAAAAAGGTACTGAATATTATTTGAAAACTCTTGTGAAAGAAGGGGCATCTATTGGGGCAAATGCAACTATTGTTTGTGGTGTAACAATAGGAAAACACTCTTTTATAGGTGCTGGGACTGTTGTTACAAAAGATGTTCCCGATTACGCTCTTATTGTGGGAGTTCCTGGAAAAATTATTGGATGGGTGAGTGAGGCAGGGGAGAGATTGAATTTCGATGAGAATGGAATTGCCGTTTGTAATAAAACAGGTAAACAGTACAAACACAAAAATAATTTAGTAACCGAGGTAATTTAATTTTCCTAATGCTTTTTACAAAATCACTTTCATATTTTCAAATGAACCTAAAATTGTCAAACATTACTTTTTTTGTTTTTCTGCTTTTTACTAATATTCTGACAAATGTTCAAGCAGAAAGTAG
>CAYUZZ010000161.1:0-5581 GCA_964449505.1 uncultured Hyphomicrobiales bacterium
CTTGAATTCAATGATGAAAACCTAAATCAATGGTGCTACGATGGATGGATAGACCTACGCCAAAGTAATTTCGAACAATGGATAGGAAGGCTTAATAATATCATGAATCAGGCAAATGCTTTGCCAGAGGACGATACAAGCTCAAGATTTACATTTACCAAATATTTTTGGAAAAACTACGAAGAAATTAATGAAGGAAAAATTGTCGGCTGGATATTCGAAAACGAAGATAAAGGCTGGCGTTTCAAAAGATAATTATATTTATATTTTTTTAATTTATGTTTTACTAACTAACGGGGTTTTAGAAATGAAGAAATACTTACTTTTATTAGCAGCCCTCTTAATTTGCTTTACCGATCCAATGGCAGCAAAAAAGGATAAAGACGCTAATGATGAAGAACTTCTCCGCAAAAGTAACTTAGGCATGCCTAATTCTTTTGGGCCGAAGAAAACCAGTTTCCCGTTCGAATTTAACGAGACTGCTCAGCAAAATTCTCCTCAGAATGCTGCAATCTCTACGGGATACTACTGGATTGACAATCGCGAAATTTTGGATGTTAAATTATTTCCAAATATGCGACCAAATCCAACAATAGTTGATACAAATTATCAACCTGAATTATGGCGTAAAATAGTTGTTGGTCCAAGAATGTTTCCAAAAGCATTTTGGAATAACAACCCAGAAGGTTTAGCATTCTTCCGTCAACCTGCAGATACTGATTTCTGGACTGACCCAACCGATTCGACTGACGAAGCTATTGCTGGTCCTATTCCACTGGGTATCAGAGGTGGTTTTTACTTCAACGGTTTGAGATACGACTCTTTTTATGTATCTACAAATGGCTTGATTGCTCTTACTAACAGACGTTATTTTTATGACGCTAATGGTAATCGTGTAATTCCATCAGGTGCAAGCAATGCTTATGACCCAATGTCAGCTGACTGGTTTGCCAATGGCTTGCGTGGACATGATACATTATTTACTGTTGATGGATTGGGAAATAGAATTCCTGTTTACGATGGTAATGGATATATTGTCTATCGTGATGGTTTGAATGACGCTGTTCCTGATAACTTTGGATATTTGTTCTCAGTATTGGGTGCAGACCCATTGAATATTCTGGGATACGATCCAAGTAACAAACTAGGTGGTATTCGTTCCCGCACAGGTGACTTTACTTCTTTGAATGATAATAGTAAAGCTGCGGTAATTGGTGTATTCTGGGGTGACCTTGTGTTATCACAATACGAACCAAATACCAAACAACGCGACGAACATGGTATGGCTTGGTACAAAAGAACTTATACCAATGACTCTCTAATCATTGCATTCTTTAATGCTCAGCCAAAAGGTGCCCTTAACGGTCCTTTCGGTGGCGTTAATATTAGTGCAGATATAAGACCAAATACATCTACAGATTACGTTACTGGTAATGCACATGTTGTTTTATCTGCCAAAGACTCAAGTGTAACAATCCATTTTACAAGATTGTCAGATGGTTGGAACTCAACTTACAGAAAAACTTTAGCTAAAGAAGTTTTCCGTTACAATACAGCTTGCGGTGTTCGTGGGTTTGCACGTCACGTAAACTTCGGTAAAGGCGGAATTGTTAATGGTCAACCATGGGCTGCTGAATACGAGCAATCAACTGTATATTTCCAAAAATTTGCAGATATGACTCTTGAATATCAGTATCCTGAAACAGGTACTTCTGTTAAATTTAAACAATGGCAAAACACACTAAGAGTTGCCGATATTCAATACAAAGTAAGGAGCTTAGATCCAAAAGCTGAAGTTCCTACCGACTTTGTAAAAGTTATCCCAACAAGTGAAGTTGCTGATTATGAATTGCTTGCAGGTCATGAACGTTTAGGCGCTATTCAACCTGTTGCTTTAATTCAAAACCTTACAAACGAAATTCAGGGAACAAGCGGTGTTAACTTTACTAAACAAGAGTTGAACTTCCGTGGTCGTTTCCAAATCAAAAACATTATTACCAACCGTGTAATTTATAACAGATTGGTTCCTATCGACGCACTTTGTATGGGCTTGGTTGATACCAATGCTTATTTGTGTAACGGTGACCCTTCCGTAAGAGTTAAGCTAGGTTCATCTGTAACTGTTTCCGGTGGTAATTATACATTTACTCCATTTGCTGATTTCTCGAAAACTGGCTTTAATGGTGTTCCTCCTTATTATTTTGTACAAGTTCAATTCCCTCCATTCGAGGCTAATGAATTTATCGATAATCATATTGGCAGAATGCGTGCTATCGTTGTTGCTGAACCTGTTGACCCTAGATCTGGTGAAAAACTAAAAGATAGCTGGCCCTTTGATGATTCATCTAAAGTTACATTATTTGTAATGCGTAGTTATTACGAGAAGCATCCAAATCCTAACTTTAGACAATTTGAAGATGATGGTGGTGAATTCCACGTTGATACTGAAACAGGCGACCTTATTCCATCAGCTTGGAAATGGGTTAACATTAATGCACAAATGGTTTCTGGTGACCTTGTTTCTAAATACCCTCTTCCTCCAAGAAGAGTAGATACAAATGCTAACTTCTGGGCTTACGATGCCGAAGGTACTAAGTTTTTGCCTGGTGCAACTAATACTCCTACTAGATTGGCTTCTCCAGTAATAAAAATGAATCGTATCCAGATGGATGGATTTAGCGAATTTACTTCAAAATATGCAGACAAACGCGGTATGGGTGGCGATGAAATCCGTTCATTCCCAATCGACTTGCGTGGAAAACCAGATCCAGTACTTACATTATCAATACAGAGAACTACTCATCAGAATGACTGGCCCCGTGGCTATAGTGACAGAGAATTAGTAGGTCCTGAACCACGGGTTGTTCAGAATTCTAATCCTTTGGCTCCTTATAGTACTGGTGCTGCTGTTTCTGCTACTCCTGATGAAATAGTTGTTGAATATGCTAAACCAACTTCAGACCAAATTAATGATATTACTAACATTAAATTAGAAAACTGGAGACACATACCTTATAAGAGAGGTACAAAACTTGGTGCTCTTACCGACCAGGCAGCTTTGACTGTTTATGGTGCTGGTGGATACTTGATTGCATTCCTTGAAACAAATAAAGACTCTGTTCTTGCAAAACCTGTTACACCAGATAAAATCAACTCATTACGTTCTGATTTATTTGATGATGGTATTGACTGGGAATACAAGAAATTTGCATTACCAATTCCTGACACATTCTTATTGTGGAAGAATGATGGTGCTAAATTCTTTAGATTTAGAATTAAAGTTTATGCTACTAACGACAAAAAATGTTTGACTTGTATTGAAGATGACCAAGATGATTTCTATGTAGATAACGTTAAAATTCTTTACAAAGCAGAAATTACCGACATTGAAGTTAACTCAGTGAAAGTATTATGGCCCTATACTATGGCTCCAGCCAGTCAGGCTACTTCTATTCCACTTAGTGTGAGAGTTTCCAATAACACTGATATTGACGCTCCAAACTTCTCTGTTAAAGTAAAAATATTCAGAACAAACGCTTTGGGTGAACCTCTTGATAAGGATCCTATTTATTGCCGTACTCAGAACGTGTCTAACTTAGTTCGTCGTGGTAATCTTGATGTAGGAATGCCTGAATGGAATGCACGTAAGAGCCAAAGAGACACAAATGCATATTATAGAATTTATGCTAACATAGTAATGTTTGAACCAGACCTTGTACCAAAGAATGATACAACTTATACTGATTTTAACTTAATATTTGGAACTCAATTTGCTTACGATCCAGCCGTTGAGGAGCCAATAAACTCTGCTTCTCAATTCTTAGGTGGTGGACGTGGTCTTAACTTCTTACATCCAACTAATTCTTCTGGCTATCCAAGAGCTGGTGGACCACAAGGCTGGGACGCATTACTTGATGCTGGTGGTATCCCAGGTGGTAATGGTTCAGGTAATATTGCTGTTAAGTTCGAAATACTAAATACAGATACTTTACGTGGATTTTCAATTTATTGGGCAAGTTTGAATCAAGCTGCTGATCAGGTAACTTTCAGATTATATGATGGCTCTACACAAACTCCAAGTTCTAACATTATCCTTCAGGCAGTTACTACTCGTGGCGGTCCCGGATTCCAAAACCTATACGAAAGGTATGTAGATTATTTCTTTAATAATCCTGTAGTATTAGCACGCGGTACGTATTGGGTTGGTATTTCTCAGGATGGTTCTACTGGTTATGAATTGGGAGCTTCGGCATCTCGTTCAGCAATGAGAACTACAAGTAGATTTATTGACTTGGCTGGTAACTTAGGCGAAGCTGGTATTTCATTAAATATCGACAAGAATTTCCGTAGAGTTCAATCTGGGAATTTAGTTAACAATAATTACTTTGCATTCCAAAATATTGCGAACAACATTTCATGGGTACCATTTACTCCAACTTCAGGTAATCCGGCATTTGGTCATTTGAATCACAATGGACAACCTGTTGATGCTGCAACTCAAACTCTTACCCGTGGTTCTTGGATTCCTATGTTACGTCCATATTTCGGACAAAAGAGCTATGGCGAAGCTGCATCAGAATTTGAGTGGTGTGTTGATGATTACCCTGTTGAATTATTATCATTCAATGGTAGTATCCGCACCTCAGGTGTTGATTTATTCTGGGAAACAGCTTCAGAGCAAGATAATTATGGTTTCTATGTTGAAAAACGCATTCAGGGCGATGTTGATTTCCAAACAATCGGCTTTGTGGCTGGCAACGGAAATTCTTCAACTCTTAATCGTTATAATTATTCTGACAACGATGTTAGAGCCAAAACTACTTATGAATACAGACTTCGTCAGATTGACAAAGACGGTACTCATAGCTGTGGATATTCTGAAATCGTTACATTAACATTCGACAAAATTGGTGCTTTAGTTTTAGAAAACAATGCTCCAAACCCATTTGTTAATCAAACTACAATGAAATTTACTTTACCTGTTGCACAAAATGCAAGATTAGAAGTTGTTGATATGTTTGGTAATGTTGTAAAAACAATTACTAATGGATATTTAGGAGCTACTACTCATACATTTACTTATGATGGTACAGATTCAAATGGTAATCAATTAAATTCTGGTCAGTATATCTTTAGATTGACTGCAGACAACGAAGTTTTATCAGGTAAAATGACTATTATCAGGTAATAAGTATTATTATCTTTATTATTTCAAGGCAGGTCGATTTTGACCTGCCTTTTTTTGTTTAAATTTAAAAGATATTAGGCTTTAACTGTTGGAATTTCTTTCCAGTTTGTGGTATAATTTGGTGATTTTAGTTCCCTTTTCATCGTCCATTCTCTTTGTACTCCCGTAGCAGCAAAATTGATTGTACCATTTCCCCACATTAAATTAATTTTATCTATTGCACGAGTTACCTTTTCTAATTTTACTCTATCTACCTCATCAAATAAAGAAAATTGATTTACTTTATTGGGTATAATCCCAGCAAGCATAATACCAGCTTTTTGGTATAAAAATCCCTCTTTGTAGATTTGGTCTAATCCTTTGATTGCCATATCAATTAATTCGGAAGTGAAA
>CAYUZZ010000162.1:0-5569 GCA_964449505.1 uncultured Hyphomicrobiales bacterium
CAAAGGCTCCCTACTAACTGGTATTTGGATGATACTTATGGGAGCGAATATGTCTTTAAGTATAATGATCTCGTCCACTGAAGTTAATCTTTTTCATGCAATTATGGTGTTTCTTAAAACGTTCATACCAGTTGTATATATTCCCAGTCTGCTATATAGTTTCGCATGTTTTCCTATCGAGAACAAAAAGTTTACATCAAGCAAGTGGGCAATTTATTCCTTTTTTTCAATTTATATATTACTCGCAGTTGGAATCTTTACAGATTTCATATTCAAGTATTTTATAATAAACGATAAACTTTATTTCACTCTTTTAATTCTTGGTATTTTATATTGGGGAATTCTATCCTTTAAATTTAAGAAATATGAAGACCCTGCTAATAAATCTCTTGGTATTAAGCAATATTTAGTTTTTCTTATAATTTTTATAACTTTGGACTCAAGTAGTATATTTACCCTTTTAGGAATAAATTATGATTCGGTAATATGGCAATATTCATTTTTATTATTTGCAATTATACCTGTATTTTACCTTTTCATCCTAAAAAAATATAATTTAATAAATACAATTTTCAGGTTTAGAAGAAGTACGCAGTATAATTTTATAACAATTATGTGGCATTTTGCACTAATCCTTTCTTCTATCAGTATCATTTATTATCTTTCACAGCTTAGCATCAATTTACCACTTGTAAAATTATCAGGTGCAAATATTGAATTTATGTCACCCACTGAAGACTATGCCCAAAATTCTTCTTCGATAAAAATAATTTTTGCTGCAATTTCAATTCTGATTGCAATTATGGCAATAAAATTTGGAGGTATTGGGCAAGACTATCTTAACAGAAAGTTTTACCGACAGCAATTCGATTACAAAAAAGTTCAGAATGAACTTGCATATTTAATGCAATCAAAGTTTAATTTGAGTGACCTTGCTGTGTTGATTGTTGAAAAAATAAAAGATTTGGTACATTTGAAAAATATAGGCATAATATTTTTCAAAAATGAAGAAAATCTGAACGAAGAAAATATTTTTTGCTACGAAAACAATAGCAAAAAAGAAATTTGTTTGATGATTGACAATCAGATTTTTGAATTATTAAAGGAAAAAAGTGACGCAATAGACATTAATAAAATGCCAGAACACATTAAGCAAAATTTTAAAAATCGTGATTATAAATATATTTTTCCTTTAAAGATTAAAAATACACTATACGGTGCACTTTTAATAGGTGAAAATCTATCTGAAACTGAGATGAAAAGAGATGATTTTGAGTTTTTATATTCCATGAGTACTAGTTTTGCTATTGCAATAGAAAATACTATGCTTTACGAAGAATTAGCACAAAAAGAAAGATTAAAACATGAGCTTGATATTGCAAGAAGAATACAACTTGGCTCATTACCACAGTCTGTACCAATAATTGACGGTTTGGACTTGTCAGCTTTTTCAATACCTGCATTCGAAGTGGGGGGTGATTTTTATGATTATTATATAGGAATTGATAACACACTTACATTGGTGGTAGGTGATGTAAGTGGAAAGGGTACTTCTGCTGCTCTTTACATGTCAAAGATTCAGGGAATTTTGAGAACACTTAATGAATTTAATCTAAGTCCATTCGAATTATTAAAAAGAACAAATAGATTAATTTATAAAAACATTGAATCAACTTCTTATGTAACGGCTCTTGCCGCTTCATTTAATACCTTAAAACATCAATTAATTTTAACAAGAGGTGGTCATTTACCTTTAATTAAATTTAATAAACTTGATAATACTTTTAGCCTTATAAAGCCTAAAGGTATAGGATTGGGGCTTGCAAACGATAAAGTCTTCAATGATTTGGGTGAAGAAATAATAATAAATTATACTTCTGGGGATTTTTTTATTTTTTTGACTGATGGGGTAACAGAATCGAGGAATCCAAGTGGGGAAGAATTTGGTTTTCAAAGATTCGAAAATATGTTATTCGAGAATGACTTTACTACTTCTAAGGATTTGCTTGAATTAATACAAAATAGTTTACAAAACTATTCGAAAGGAAAACAACCATTCGACGACTTGACAGCTGTAATAATCAAGATTACAAATTAGCTCAAGGCAACATCCATGAACATCATTATCGCAAAGCCTAACATAGCACCAATAGTTGACATATCGGAGTCATTACCAGTTTGTGATTCGGGAATTAGTTCTTCAATTACAACAAATATCATTGCACCTGCTGCAAATGCCAGCGCATAAGGCAACATTTCTTGCATCATAACAACCAATACTGCACCTATAACACCTGCAATTGGCTCTACTAATCCAGATGCTTGTCCATAAATAAAGGCTTTAAATCTTGACATGCCTTCCCTTCTTAGTGGAATCGATACTGCCGCACCCTCAGGAAAATTCTGCAATCCAATACCAAATGCCAGTGCAATAGCTCCAGCCATTGCTTCTGGTGAAGGGTTTGACGCTAATGCACCGAATGCAACACCAACTGCTAAACCTTCAGGTATGTTGTGCAAGGTTATTGCCAAAACAAGCAACACGCTTCTTTGCCATGTAGTCTTGATACCCTCTGCCTGTTCAATTTTCAAACCCAAATGAAGATGGGGTAGCACTTTGTCAATCAAAAGCAAAAATAATCCACCCGATAGAAAGCCAACCAGAGCTGGCATCCATTTTATCATACCAAGTGCCCCTGCCATTTCAATTGATGGACTAAGTAGCGACCAAAAGCTGGCGGCTATCATCACACCTGCTGCAAAGCCTAACATGGCATTAAGTATTTTTGGATTAATTTCCTTAAAGAAAAAAACTAATCCTGAACCTAATGCAGTAATTCCCCAAGTAAAAAGAGTGGCTATCAGAGCCATCATCACAGGACTATATGAATTCAACCATTCTGTCATAATTTACTCACCCAAAATCCTACATTTCCTCAAATTTTATCAATTCATTTGATTGATAATATTTCATATAATTGCTACTTATCTGAACTGATTTATTTATCAGCAGGTAATTCGCATATAATTTTATTAATTAACGTAATTTCTCTATAAAATACAAGATTCTAAATCCATTTCATTTTGTATTATTTAATTGCCAAAATTAATAAAATCTGAAAATTCGACGTTTATAATTCTAAGTCATTTTGAATTGATTGATATTCACAATAATGGCTGTATATTAAAAAGATACAGCCATTAAATCATCTATAATTACATCAAACTACAAATTGCGGCAACATTTATCATATCATCAACAGAACAACCTCTTGATAAGTCACAATAAGGTTTGTTCAAACCTTGCACAATAGGACCAACAGCTTCGGCACCGGCAAGGCGTTCGGTTAGCTTATATCCAATGTTTCCGGAATTTAGATCAGGAAAAATCAAAACATTGGCATTTCCAGCAACAGTACTTTTAGGGAACTTCCTATGCCCAATTGAAGGAATAATTGCTGCATCTAATTGCATTTCGCCATCGGATTCGATATCTGGGGCTTTTTCTTTTATCATTTTAGTTGCATTTTGTACTTTCTCCACCAAATCATTTGAAGCACTTCCGTTTGTTGAAAATGATAGCATTGCAACTTTAGGAACTTCACCAGTGATTGACTGATAGTTTCTTGCAGAGCTGATGGCAATATCGCACAATTGAGCATCAGTTGGGTCAGGGTTGACAGCACAATCTGCAAAACAGTACATTTTATCTGGGAAGGTCATAATAAAGAATGAGCTTACTAACGATATTCCTTTTTTAAGTCCAACTGAGTAAATTGCTGCTTTAATTACACTTCCAGTTGAGGATACATTCCCACCAACCACAACGTCAACTCTGTTTGTTTCCAATAACAAACCTGCAAAATATAAAGGATTTGCAACATTTTGCTCAGCCTCTTCTTTAGTCATTCCTTTTGCTTTTCTCTTTTCATACAAAAGGTTTGCAAACTCATTAGTATATTCAGAATTTGCTGGATTAAAAATTTCAATATCATCGATGTTTAAATTTTCTTTGGCAGCAATCTCTAAAATTCTAACAGGATTACCAACCAATTTTGGATTTGCAATTTTTTCATTTCGCAAATATATTGCGGCTTGCAATGTCCTAATATCATCTGCATCAGGAAATGCAATGGTTGCAAATCTGTTTTTTGCTTTTTCTCTCACATTCGATATAAATGGATTTTTCATATTTACTCACTCACTAAATTATGGTAAAGGTGCATTTAAAACTATTCTGCAAGTATCTCTTGCAATTATTAATTCTTCGTTGGTAGGAATAACATAAATTTTGATTCTGCTATCGTCGGTACTAATAATTCCTTCATTTCCTCTGATCATTTTTTCGTTCTTATCGGTATCGATTATAATCCCAAGCCACTCCATATTTTCGCAAACTCTTCTTCTAATTTCAGCGGCATTTTCACCTATACCACCTGTAAAGCAAATTGCGTCACAACCATGCATCTGAGTTAAATAAGCACCGATGTACTTTTTAATTCTATTAGAAAACATTTTGATGGCAAGAATTGCTCTTCTGTCTTGATGTTCTTCCTCTTCTTCCAGCAAATCTCTCATATCGTGTGTTAATCCTGATATTCCAAGTAAGCCAGACCTTTTATTAAGCATGTTAAAAATTTCATCTAATGATGATTGTTCTTTATGAGATAAAAATTCAACAATAGAAGGATCAATATCACCAGATCTTGTACCCATCATCAGTCCTTCCAACGGAGTAAAGCCCATTGAAGTATCAACAGATTGTCCTTTTGTAATAGCACAGCAAGAAGCACCATTTCCTAAATGAATAGTGATAATATTAGTATCTTCTTTTTTCAAACCTTCCATTTTACGGTATTTATAGGCAACAAATCTGTGGGAAGTTCCGTGAAAACCATATTTACGAATTTTATATCTTCTATAATAATAATATGGAATGGGGTACAAATAGTTCTCCTCGGGCATGGTTTGATGGAATGATGTGTCGAATATTGCCACTTGTGGTATGGCTGGTCCAAAAACTTCTTTAGCTGCTTTTATTCCCCTAATATTAGCAGGATTGTGCAGTGGAGCAAGGTCAATATTATCTTCGAGTGATTTAATTACATCATTATCTATCCTTATCGAATGATGGAATGTTTCGCCACCATGCACAGTACGATGACCCACAGCGTGAATGTCAGTCATGGAATCTATTCCAGGAATATTACTTTCTTCTGAACCAATCCAGTTGATAATGTAATTGATAGCAGCCTTATGGTCTCTTATCGGCGCTGAAGTTTTGAAAGTAGAGCCGCCTTCAGGTTTGATTGTAATCAAAGCCTGACTTCCAATTCTTTCAATTAATCCTTTTACAAGGCATCTGTCCTCATATTTCTCAATGAGTTCAAGATCTGTTTCGATAATTTGGAATTTAAGCGATGAACTACCGCTATTAATAACAAGAATATTCATATTAGTCCTTTTTATGTTATTGTAACATTATTTTATGTTACAAAAGTAATAAAAAATATATCACAATAACTTTATTTTATAATTTATTGTTCTACTTTTAAGTATTTCTTCAAAT
>CAYUZZ010000163.1:0-5568 GCA_964449505.1 uncultured Hyphomicrobiales bacterium
GATGGTTCGAATCCATTCGAGCGTACTACAAAAACTGTCCTTTTTGCAAGGGACAGTTTTTTCTTTATTAAAAAGAAAATATATCATATTGATTTTAAAAAAATATCTTTTGGTTCTTGACTACATTATTTATATCTTCATTCTTACAAAAGTTCAAAAAACTATAAGTTTAATATACTGGAGTAATTCATGAAAGAAGCATTTTATAATTTAAAATCAAGATTTTTTGTTGCAGTTTTAATTTAGTTATTTACGTTTCAATTTAATCAAAGCTATGAAATTGAAACTCAATTTTGGGCAAATATTAAAATCGATGGTACTTCCTTTATCATGAACAGTTACGACTCTGTTGTATATAAAAAATACGATGAGAGTTATAGAACACAAATCTTTCTCTTCAAAGACGGCATAAATAAGAAAATCACCACTTTTAAATCTAACGATTTTGTAGCAATTAAAGACCAATTTTCAATGAATGATAAAGAGCAAGTTATATGGGTCCAATCCCAAATAGACGAAGATGGCTCATATAATGAGTACGTTATGCTTTATGATCCAATTAAAGATGAAATTATAAGAATAAGCAACCTAATAGGCGAGAAATATAATACTTGTGCTGTCCCTACAATAAATGAAAATGGTGATATTGCGTGGTATCAGAGAGGTGGAAATGATACTATCAACAAATTATTTGTTTATAATAATGGTCTAAGCAAAGAAATTTTTCAGACAGCTAACGACATACGAAATCCTAACATAAATAATAATGGATATGTTGTTTATTCTTTGTCGGATTATCCCGGAAGTGTAATCCACAAAGTTTTTCTTTGAGATGGGACAAATCATATAAGGATAGACAACTCACTAGAAATGGAAACTTGTATGTTCCCCCTGATAGACAATCAAAACAACATTATTTATTATACAATAAGTGAAACTGGTCAAAGATACTATTATTCCTATTCAAATAAAACAGGAAGAATTAATAAAATTGATGTAAAAGTAAAGGGCTGTGAAACTTTTACAAGTACTAAAGACGTAAGTTTAGTAGATGGAACTTTGGTTTATACCGGCAAAGATAATAACATATATTCTTATATAGATGAAAAACTTGAAAAAATAACAACCAAAAATGTTAATTATAACCCAGTTATAAAGAAGGAGTGGTTAGCATGGATTTTTAGAGATATAGGTAATAATGAAAATAATAGTGGAAAAATACTTATTAGGGGTACCGGTAAGGAAATTATTTTAGACAGTGTTTTTTGTTACCTTGGATTGGATCTTAGTTCAAACTGGCAATTCTTGTTTACCAGAGTAAATCCGCAAGAAATTAGTCCCGTAGATTTATATTATGGAATAGTTAAATTTGAGAGTGAGGTTGATACACTAAGAGATAATATAATTAATGTTTTTCCAAATCAAGCAAAAGACTTGATGACTATTACAATCAATGCACTTGGCAACTTAAATAATACAGATATTATTATCAGAGATTTGGGGGTAGATTAGTTCAAGAAATTGCAAAATCATCAAACTTAAGTAAAGGCACTAATATTTATACAATAAATACCAAAAATTTACAAGATGGTGTTTACTTTGTTGAATTTAAAAATGGAATAAATATAATTTCAGAAAAAATTATTATAAATAAATAAAAATCTATAATTTGTCAAAATAAAAGATGGAATTTCCCTGATAAAAGTTGGGTCCGTTTTGAATTTTGTGGCGCATTTGGCAAATCTCCCTAATATTCACTTGGGCAAACTATTAAGCTAAACATTCATTAAAAATATTTCAATAAATTTGTGACAAAACAAACTTTCAATTGTCTATTGGTATATACAAATATTCAAAGAGGTTGAAAATGTTTTCAAAATATGTATTTTCTATCGTGTTCTCATTTTATTATGTTCTAACCATAACATATTCTCAACAGAATATTATTAAATTAGAATCATACCACTACTGCTCCGATGATAGTATTAGCATAAATTTTAATAATTACATTAATACCCAATTAGACATTTATTTGGAATACTACGAGGACAACTCACATTACGATATAATTTCAAATTACATAGGAGATGGCATTATATTCAAACTATTGGATATGTCATTTTGTAACAAGCCACTAAGATTAGTAGTAAAATTATCTGAGAATAGTACTCTAATAGATGCCCTCGATAGCATATATATTTACAAAAGCCCCGAAATCACTGAGCAGTCCAAATCAACAATAGTGTGCAAAGGCAACACACAACAATTATGGGTAGATTGTGATGGTTATAATTTAAAATACCAATGGTTCAAGGATAACAAAGAGTTAATTGGGGAGCAAACAAGAATTGTACAAATCAATAATTTTGATGAATCGGATGTAGGAGTATATTTTTGCGAAATTTATTCAGAATCACCATGCAATATTATTCAATCTGATTATATTTCATTGTACAGCACACAAGGTCCATCTTTTACTTTGTTGCCGCAAAGTATTATGTATAAAAATGGCTCTGATGTTACATTCACTTCTAAAATACATTCTAATAGTTTAATTACTGACACAGGACTAACATTACAATGGTATAAGGACACAATTGACATTTCCACAAATATCAATAGATTGATTAAGTTGAAGGATAACAACAAGTATTCAGGCTCTAAAACCGAGAATTTATTGATACGAAATCTTATAACTGGCGATAAATCAAGCTATTGGTGCATTGTAAGTACAGGATGTGGTTCCGACACGGCAAAAGTTATGATTGGTGATAATATTTATTTCAAAATCATTAAGGAAACTGGTGACTTTACCGATTGCGAAGGTACAACATGTAAGCTACGGGTAAGGGTGGAACAATATGCAAAAGGTACAATCGAATATCAATGGTATAATCCAGGATACAAAAAAATTGTTGAATCCGAAAAATTTAAAGGAACAAAGACACGAGAACTAACCATAAATAATGTTACCCGAAAAGACAATAATGCATATTATGTTTTAGTTACACTAAAAGAAAGCGGGTATTCTCTTAGGTGCGACCATTTTTATGTGGAACCAACTTACAAGCCTGAAATCATGATTCAACCAGTTGATTTTATTATTAAAAATAGAGAAAATAATCCGACAGTTTATGGACAAACCTATGTAGGAGTTGGTATATCAAATAGGGATATATGTTCATTCAGATGGTTCAGAAATGATACTTTAGTGAGAGTTCAATGGACAATGTTTTCATCAAATTATCTATTAGGTCCTAACAATTCTACCAGACCAGCAAAGAAGACAGATGTAGGTTTGTATAAATGCCAAATATCTAATAATTGTGGCACAGTTTGGTCGGACTCTGCTTGGGTTGTTTGGGGTTATGAAGATGTGGAGCAATGCGAAGGAAAGCAGGCTGAACTTGTAGTTGATGAATTAAATACTGAGACTGAAAAATACTACTACAAGTGGTATTACAAGGGGAAATTACTTAAGGAAAGCAACAAATTATCAGGGACTAATACAAGTAAACTAACCATTAATAATATTAACGAAGAAGAGGGTGGTAATTACGATGTATATGCAATAAATGCACTCACCCTTAAAGAAAAATATTTGGGAAAAGTATATTTAATGATAAATCTTTCACCCAAAATTGCAAAAGAATTACCCGATACAATTTATAAAAGTGGTAAATACCTGAAAAATAGCCCTATATCAGTCAAGGTTACAGGTAGTATCTTGTTTTACCAGATTTATAAGGAAAACATACCCTATGGCGATGTTATATCAAAGGAATCTTTCAATATTTACGACGAATACCAAGTATTTTATTATGGAGGCAGTGATAATGACTTGCCAGATGGTAATTACTATATCAAATTTTGGAATGAATGCGGAGAGAAAAATTCTAAAAAATTTGTAGTATTACATCAACCAAAGCCAGTTGGGACTAATATTCCAGACGATATAATTTCGGAAGTCGACAACGAATTATATAAGTCGGAAAGAGGATTCAGTATTTTCCCCAACCCCACCACAGATTTTATCACAATTGATGTAAAGCCTTCCGAAGGTTCGAGAGTAGAAATCTATAATGTAATGGGATTTTTAATTCAGCCCACTCAATTGAGGAAAGACCTTACCCCAACAATTCTTGAAGATGAAGTGCTAAGTATAGATATTTCAAATCTTCTGCCTGGTGTTTATTTTGTGAAAATTGGAAATAGGGTAGAGAAATTTGTGAAATTATAAACGCAACATAAACTCTCCAATAAAATTATTCATTGGAGAGTTTAAGGGTTAATTGTTTTATTTTATCGTTTCAGTATTGTAGTTTCGCCTAATATCTGGTCGCTGATTGTAATTGTTCTTGCGGCGGCTTCATAGGCTCTTTGTGTTGAAATCAGGTTAGTAAATTCAACAGTCATATCAACATTAGATTGCTCGAGAGTGTTTCCAGCAACTTTAGTTGATGGAAAAATATCTCCTGCAGTTCCAATATTAGGCAAACCGCTGTTAGGTGATGCAGAATAAAAATTACCACCATCTCTAATCATACCTTCCTGATTAGTAAATTTAGCTAATACAACTTGACCAATCCTTTCGGATATACCATTTGTAAAGGCACCCCATAACTGTCCTTTGGAATCTACACTCATATCTATCAATGAACCGGCTTTATAGCCATCTTGTGATATAAACGATACTGTATTACCAGCAGCAAAACCTGTAAGTCCAGATGTTATCTGATTAGGGTCTGCCAATGTAATTGTCAGGTCTTTTGGGGTTGTAGCATCAAAAATGGTGTTCCCGATAGCAGTATTAAGACTATCAGCAGTTACGCTTAGTGAAAGCGGAGTATTGAGTGTACCGTCATTATTAAACAATACCTGAGAACTACTCAAAGTTAATGCGTTTCCATCAATATCTGCGGTTAGATTGTATTCATTTGGATTAGCTGTTTTATTGAATGCAAATTTAAGGTCGTGGGTGCCGCCCACATTATCAAAAATAGTAATTGAGGTTTTCTTTTCTGTACCCTCAGTATTACCAGAATTTAGATTTCCTGTCAATCTGATTGTTTGTGTCTGATTGGGGGGAGAAATCATATCATCGGTGATTTGAAGATTGGCTGTGGTTCCAGTTAGATTATTAATTCCTGTTGATGATTTAACTATATTACCGTTAGCATCCATCTCAACATTGTATCCTTGCATATAAGCACCTGTACCAGTATCTACAAGAAAACCATCTCGGTCACGGCTTATATTACCTGCTCGTGAGAATTTCTGTTCTCCATTTTGGTTAAAAACAAAGAATCCATCACCCTGAATTGCCATATCGAGCGGACGGTTAGTGGTTTCCAAAATTCCCTGAGACATATCTTGTGTTATAGAACCGAGTTTTACACCAAGCCCGAATTGCATGGGATTAATACCTCCATACCCAACTGAACCAGATACATCTGGATTTTTGCCGTGCATTACCACTTGGTTAAACTGTTCTTCGAAATTTGCGCGATTGGATTTGTATCCAATTGTATTTAAATTTGACAGATTATTTGAAATCACGTCAAGTCT
>CAYUZZ010000164.1:0-5542 GCA_964449505.1 uncultured Hyphomicrobiales bacterium
ATTCATCGCATCGCGATACAAAATACCCGGCTGAGTGAAATGGTCGTTATCATTTTCGTTGCGATCAAACCAATCTGCAATATTTGAATCCAATTTCATTGCTGGTTCTTTATAGCTTTCATCAACAACAATATCATCAAAACTATTAGGACGATAATTCGGGTTTGATCCACCATTATCACCCACCTGCATAAACCCGTCACGCTGATAATTTGCAACCTGGTATGGACATTTGTTTACAGGAATCTGTTCATAGTTAACACCTAAGCGATAACGGTGCGCATCCGGATATGAGAGCAAACGACCTTGTAGTAATTTATCAGGGGAATAACCAATACCGTCAACAACATGAGCTGGATTAAAAGCTGACTGCTCAACATCACGAAAATAATTTTCTGGAATTTCGTTTAGTTGCATAATGCCCACATCAATCAACGGAAAATTATTGTGACTCCAAACTTTGGTAATGTCGAATGGATTCCATTTGAAATTTCTTGCTTCATCATCAGTCATCACCTGAATTTTCAATTGCCATTTGGGGAAATCTTTTTTCTCAATTGCTTCAACTAAATCACGTTGTGCCTGGTCTGGGTCAATGCCCCGCATTTCATTTGCTTCTTTTCCAGTGAAGTTTTTTATTCCCTGCATAGTTATAAAATGAAACTTTACCCAAACCCGTTCATTATTTTTATTGATTAAAGAAAAAGTGTGGCTTCCAAAACCATGCATGTTCCGATAAGAGAACGGCGTTCCACGGTCGCTCATCAGTATTATTACCTGATGTAAACTTTCGGGATTCAGACTAAAAAAATCCCACATCATAGTAGGGCTTTTACAATTTGTCTTGGGGTCGCGCTTTTGTGTGTGAATGAAATGAGAAAACTTTTTTGGATCTTTAATAAAGAATACAGGCGTGTTGTTGCCTACCAAATCCCAATTTCCATCTTCAGTATAAAACTTAAGTGCAAAACCACGTGGATCTCTTTCACTATCGGCACTTCCTTTTTCTCCACCAACTTGGGAGAATCGTACAAACATTTTTGTTTGTTTGCCAATTTCTGAAAATATTTTCGCCTTTGTGTACTGAGTGATGTCATGCGTTACAGTAAAGGTTCCGAACGCGCCGGCTCCTTTTGCATGAACTACTCTTTCAGGAATTCGTTCACGATTAAAGTGTGCCATATCTTCGTGTAGAAAATAATCCTGCAATAGGATTGGTCCACGGTTGCCGACAGACTGCGAATTATCAAACTCAGTGTAAGGTCTGCCACTTGCTGTCTTTAATATTTTCTTTTCCATATTAAGTATCCTTTATTAATGGAAGAAATTTAGTTAGTAGATTATTGAATTCCACAGAATTTTCTATGTTGCTTAAATGTCCGGCGTGATCAATAATATGGATAATGGAATCTTTAATTTTATCATGCATCAATATGGCTGTTGCAGGTGGAGTGATATTATCTTCTTTTCCCACCATAATAAGTACTGGTACCTTTATCTCCGAAAGCCAGCTACAGGTTTCTTTACGTTCGTAAAAAGCTCGTAAGGTTTTGTAAAGTGTTTGCTTGGAGGTATTCACTATCATATCTCTAACCGCAGCAATTTCTATTCTCTTTTTGGATAACGATTCAGGTGCAAAAAGATTCTTTATGCTTTCATCGGCAAACTTTTCTACACCATCTTTTTGGATATTTTCAATTGCCATCAATCGTTTTTCTCGTGCTTCGGGTGTATCAGCTATGCAACTGGTATCACTCAAAATAAGTGCATCAAAACGCTCAGGATAGTTTTCAATAGCATTTAAAGCGATGTAACCGCCCATGGATAAACCACACAGAATTGCTTTATCAATATTCAGGGTATCCATTAAATTGAGCAAGTCCTTTACAAAAAGCTCAATAGAGAAATCCTCATTCCCGGCATCGGAGCTTCCATGACCGCGGATGTCATAAGCAATCACACGGTAATTTGCCTTCAGTGCTTTTACCTGTTTTTTCCACATTGACTTATTAAATGGAAACCCGTGAATAAAAATAATAACAGGCGCTTCATCCGGGCCTTTATCGTTGTAACTGACTATAAGATCATTTATAATAATCTTGATATTGTTTCCTAAATCTCGCATAGTATTACTCTTTATATTTTATTGTTATTAAATTTTAACCAGTTCATTATTCATATATTATATCATTTTAACATAAATCCTAATAAAAAATATATTTTTAATCCACTCATTTATTTTACGTCTTCCAGTTTGTATCACAAATATATTTTCCCAATAAAAAAGTAAGGGAATTAAAATATGCTCTTAAATTATCAACAGTTAATTCAGGGCTTTCAGTATTAGGAATTGTAAATGGCATTTCTCCAATATATTCAGAAAGTTCTGGATAGTTTTCATAAATGTTTATAGAAATATTTTGTTTTTTAAAATTAAGTTTCTTTTCTGATTTCATAATCTCTGCCTTATTCTCAACTAAAATTCTTCTCTGACCATATGTTTTTTATCCACATTCAAATTTTCCAATTGCTTTTCTATTGATTCAATCATTGGTGGAGGTCCACAGATATAAAAGTATTGATCGAAATTACCGATATTTGCTTTGAGAAAATCTTCAGTTATATGCCCGTGCATATATCCATTTACTTTTTCATCAGATAAAATATTAATGAAATTATTGCCTAATAATTTTTGAAATTCATGTTCAAGTATTATATCATTCTTTGTCTTATTGGCAAAGATGAGTTTGTTTTCACCTATTTCATTTTTCGTTTGAAGATATCTTAAGATGGAAATATACGGCGTAACTCCTGCACCTCCTGCAATAAATATACCTTCTCCTTTGTAAGCGATTGTTCCAAAGACATCTTGCAGAATCAACTCGTCATTTATTTTTAGTTGCAAAAGTTTATTGGTAACGCTCTTTTGCGAAGGATATGTTTTGATGGTAAACTCAAGGAAATCGATATCAGGAAGAGAAGTAAAAGTGAAAGGTCTTTTTTCGTTTTCCCAACCTTTTCTATTTATCGCAACTTCGGTAGCTTGTCCTGGGGTGAAGTTATAATTCTTTGGTTTCTCAGTAACAACTTGTAGCACATCATGTGTGATGTTCTTAATTAATTTTATTTTTACGAGATGTTGTTTCATAATTTAATAACTCTTTAATATCATGGAATAATTTATTTTACTTCTATTAACTTTAAAGCGTTTTCATATCTTTCAGCTACTACTTTCCAATTTACAACACTCCAGAACGCGTCTATATAATCAGGTCTCTTGTTCTGATATTTCAGATAATAAGCATGTTCCCATACATCCATTGTAAGCAGAGGAATTCCTTTTATTTTAGTAATGTCCATTAATGGATTATCCTGATTTGGTGTAGAACAAATAAATATGCTGCCTTTTTCATCAAGGCATAACCATGCCCAGCCACTACCAAACCTGGTTTTACCTGCATCAACAAATTGTTTTTTTAATTCTTCAAAAGAGCCAAAATCATTAGCAATAGTTTCAGATAATTTGCCGGTTGGAAGATCTCCTCCATGAGCCGTCATGTTCTCCCAATAAAAAGCGTGATTGAAATAACCACCTCCATTGTTTCTAACTGCCATCGGATATTTGCTTATATTCATGAAGATATCTTTTATATCCATAGATTCCATTTCGGTACCTTCAATTGCATTTATGAAATTGTCATAATATGCTTTGTGATGTTTGCTATAATGTATTTCAACTGTTTGCTTATCAATAAAAGGTTCAAGAGCATCATAACCGAATGGAAGCGGTTGAAATTCAAATTTGTTTAGTGCATTCATGGTAGTTTCCTTTTTAATGTTATGGTTTGATTAATCTTTTTTCATTTGATTTTTTGAAAGGTCTTTTGCAATCGATATACTTTGCAGTCCAAGAATCCCCGCAATCACAAATGCTACTTCTAATTTCATTTTTTTCAACGTTTTTTTCCTAATATTTTTTGGTAACTATTTATAGTAAATCATGGATGATGAGCCGAAATGATTTTATCTTTACTATATATTGTCTCCTGTCCTATATACTAATACTACATCATCGCAATTTTCCAAAACTTTATTTTCTTCATTAATTCTTACGAATAATATAATCGCATTGAGTATTGAGAAAATAATTGCGGAATAATAGAGATGAAATGCCAAGGGAATAGCAGCAATTTCAGCAATTACAATTATGTAATTCGGATGTTTAAAATATTTATACAATCCTTTTTTTATTGAGGGAAAATTCTGAATGTGATAAATTTTTGTGTTCCAGAATTTTCCTAATGATAGAATAATCAAAATTTTGACTGCAATGAGTAAGAAATAGAAAGCGATTAGAAAGGAACTATATGATACAGTTTGCAGCATGGAATATTCAAATATCAATGAGACTAAAAACGAAACATGCAGAACTACAATAAACGGATAATGTTTTTCTCCATATTCAACAGCACCATTTTGCAACAGCCATTTCTCATTTCTTTTAGAAAGTAATAATTCTCCAATTCGTAAAAGGATGATAAACGATATGAAAATAGGGAAAATCATTTTAGTTCTTATTTATTTTTAGCAAAAGCATTTCACTCGAAAAACCCGGACCCATAGACAACATTAATCCGTAACCTTCTTCAAAACCCTGGGAAAAGAATCTTTCCAATACATATAGAACAGTAACACTAGACATGTTGCCGTAATCTTTCATCACTTCTCTTGTATTTTTCAGAAAATCTCCCTCTACCGATAATGCCTCTTCATAAGCTGTTAATATTTTTTTACCACCGGGATGAAAAATAAAATTCTTAATATCTGAAAGTGTCAATTGATGTTTTTCTAAAAATGAATCAACATCGTTCCTAATATTTTCTGTGATGATAGTTGGAATATCTTGTGAAAACAAAACCTTAAATCCCTTGTCAAGAAATTCCCATCCCATCACATCCAGTGTATCATAATACAATTTGCTTTGTGTGGCAAGAAAAGTAATTGAGTTTTTTGTTTTGTTTTTATAATTATCACCGGTAATAATGCATGCAGCTACGCCGTCAGCAAATAAACTTGATCCTATGAAATTACTTTTGCTGAAATCATTTCGTAAAAATGTCAAAGAACACAATTCTACAGTCACAAGTAACACAACCGCATCCGGATTAGCTTTTGCCAGAATGCTCGCTTTTGAAAAACCCGCAACACCTCCCGCACAGCCTAAACCAAATATTGGAGTGCGGCTAATATTCTGGTTCAGTTTCATTTCGTTAACGATGAGTGCATCTAAACTTGGTGTGGAAAGTCCTGTAGTTGAAATAAAGATTATATCTGTAATTTTATTCTTATTAATTTGTGCTGAAGAAATACACTCTTCAATTGCTTTGACAGAATATTCAAGAGAGACCTTAATGTATTCTGCATTATGTTCCTGGAAAGTATGGAGAGTGGAATAGTAATAAAGTGGTTCGCATAAATTTCTTGTTTTTATTTCCGTGTTATCAAAAGCACTCATCATTCTTTCCACTTGCGGAAAAGATGG
>CAYUZZ010000165.1:0-5527 GCA_964449505.1 uncultured Hyphomicrobiales bacterium
CGTTTGTATTGTTATGGATTTAATACCCCATAATTTAAAAAGATTTTTGTGCTTAATTTCTAATTTTACGTCTGCTCCAAGTAGAACCTGCCCCATTTTACTGGTAATTGCTTTGGCTAACACCATACCATTTTCGATATTTTCTATATTTACTTCAATAGGCATATTTAAAGTATTCATTCATTAAGAAATGTACAACAATATAATTAATTTGGATTACTAAGTAATGAAAATCAAATTTACCAAATATTTGATTAATAAAAAAGTAAAAGTTATTTCTTTTTATAAATACCGGAATGTTTACTAATAAACCAAGTCAGTTGTGTCATATCCACAAAACTCAAATCCATAATTTCCGAAAAATTTACAAAGCAGTTATACCAGATTTTATAGATAATTAACGAACATATCACTCAATTAAATTAGTTGGCAAATATCATAAGAAAGAATATAGCACTTCTAAAAGTAAAGATATTTTTTCAATTTCCTAAATAATTCCCAAGTTGCATTTATATCTCTGATACAATATTCGGAAATTTCAAGTATTCTTCCCTCACGAAAATAATCAGTAACCATCGAGCCATCAACACCTTCAGATTTTGGTGACTTCAAACCGAAGGCTTGTGTATAGTAATCAAAATTGAAACGGCGTGTTGCACCATATTGCGAGCCGTTGTAAAATGTAAGTTCATCAATTAAATCGATATGACCAGAGTAATTAAACTTAGTGCCACTCATTAAATTGCGGGGCGGGCGAATTTCTTGTAATGCACTTCTTAGCATTAAGAATGGAGCGTCAAAATTCCTTCCGTTAAATGATACAAGATTATGAGTGCTATATTTGGAAATAGTATGCCAGAAGTTATTTAATAAAGTTTTTTCATTGGAAAGAATACATTTAATACCGCTCGGTAGTTCTTTTTCCACTTTTTCGCCATCTGCTAATGATAAGTCTAATGAGAATGCAATTTTTGATACAGACTCTGGCTCATCTGGTTGATAATTATCTACCCGCAATAATCCGATACATACTACTTGTGCGGTCATGGGAGAAAGCCCCATCTCGAATTTTTTCTTTTCTTTCTCTTCATCTGTGTTTGCACCTCTTAGCAAATAATCCTGCTGAGAGTGGGATAACAATTCAAATTCAAGGCTTGCAGTTTCAATATCAAAAACAAGGTAATTGTTCATTTTTCATTCCCATATAAATACTTAAAGTAAGTATTTATTTTTGTTAAAAAAATTATACTGTAAATTAATGAAATAATAGTTACAAAATAATACTGCACATCATAAAAAACAATGTTTGAAGATTCTTTCAGAAATGTATAAGCAGCAACATATATTAAATATATAAGTGCATAACTTATTGATAGTTTTTTAAGAACATGTGCGGTGATAATAACGAAATTCTCAATATAATTCTCTTTATTCCCAGTAGCTATGTGAAATGTTTGGAAAACTGCTATCAACGGAATTGTGATAATAAATAGATAAATCCCCATAAGAATCAAAGCTGGAACGTCAGAGAAAAAATTTGAATAATCCAGAAAACCTGCAGACCAGCCAATCAGGAATAAAAAAAGCAAGAAAAGAAGTTGATTTCTTTTTTCGTTCAACGGAAGTGTTCCGTTAAGAATTTTATCAAGATATTTTTTTTCTTTAGTATTCATTTTTATCTTCAACAATAATTTGTTAAATTAAATTTTTAAAAATTATAAAATCTAAAATAATATATTTTTTATTAGGAAAAGCAATGGATCAGAAAATTGATATAATAGACTATGAAGGATTTGCTGTTTTGAAATTGGACGGAAGGTTTTTACCGGGCGGCGACCCTGATATTTCCGAAGTAATGAAAGCCAAGTTCTTAGAATTAATTAATCGGGGTGTGGTCAAAATAATCGTTGATTTAAGAAATGTTGATTTTTTCGCATCTAATTCTATTGGTGCTTTGATTAGTGGATATAATTTGGTTTCGAATGCCGGTGGTAAAATTGCATTATGGAGACCCAAAACATACATTTGGGATAGTTTGAAATTAGTCAAAGTTGATAAAATGATTTCAATCTTCAGTAATGAAGAAGACGCATTAGCAGAAATAGGAATTAAAATAGAAGCGATTTAATTATAAAATATATTAAGAACGAGTTGACAGTATTTGTATCACTCGTTCCTAATGAATTTGTAGCTTACCATTTGGCGTTAGGGAATACTCTCGACAAGTATTGCATATCTGATATTATGTGACCAAGATATTCGGTATGTTTGCCTATTCTGCCACCTTTCTGCATAAATTGTCCTTCATCGGGCAGAGCAATTCCTGCCTCTTTTTTAATTTGTAAAATAGAGTTGAGCCAATTATCATGTAAAAGGGACAAATCTGGAATGATACCGGATTCAATCAATACTTCGTCACCAGATTGATTCTCGAATAATTCCCCAGTGTACATCCATAAATATCCGCAAGCATCATTTATCCTACTATTGCTCTCTGTAGTGCCGTCACCAAGCCTTAACATCCATTGCGAACTGTGTCTTAGGTGATATTTAGCTTCCTTGATAGACTTTTCTGCTATAGCTGACAAATTAGAATTCTTGCTTTTGGTTAATTCATCGAAAAAATAATAATCAAAAGTGTCGAAATAGAATTGCCTTGCAATGGTATATGCAAAATCTTCATTAGGCTGCTCTGTCAACAGCAAATTACGAAATTCCTGCTCGCCACGTTTATAAGCATAAAAATCTTCGTCATTATCAGTTCCTTCTAACTCGGCAGCATATTTATAGAATAGAATTGACTGCCCCAGTACATCCAATGCTACGTTTGTAAGGGCAATATCCTCCTCCAGAATAGGAGCCGAGCCACACCATTCACCTAATCTATGTGCTAATATCAAACGATCGTCACCATTTCTAAGAGCATAATTAAGCAGATTATCATTATTATTCGATGTCAACACTCACTCCTTTTGGTATTTTATAAAAAAGTGGATGTCTGTATATTTTATCATCTACAGGGTCGAAAAATGCCTCATTATCTTTGGGAGTAGTCGAAACAAAGCAATCTGATGGTGCTACCCAAATACTAAGGGGTTTATCTCGCCTTGCATATACATCTCTTGCATTCTGAATGGCGAGTTCGGCGTCGGGTGCATGAATATTGCCAACATGCTCGTGGGGTTTGCCAGATTTCAGTTGAATAAATACTTCCCATAATTTCCATTGTGTATCACTCATTATATATTCCTGTTTATAAATAAATTATGCTGCATTTTGATTATTTTTCTTTTTAGCATAGGCTTCAGCGGCTTCGCGAACCCAATTTCCATTGGTATGAGCACGCTGACGGGTTTGAATTCTGATTCGGTTAAGCGGGCCATTGCCTTTGATCACATTGAAAAATTCTTCCCATTTGATAATTCCATAGGAGTAAGTCTTTGTTTCGGGGTGAAATTTAAGGTCAGGATCAGGAATTTTCAAACCCCTGGCTTCTGCTTGGGGTACTGTCATATTAATGAATTTTTGACGTAAAGACTCATTTGATTCAGCTTTAATTTTCCATTTCAATGATTGAGCACTGTGTGTTGACTGCGAATCATCTGGGCCGAACATCATCAATGAAGGCCACCACCAGCGATTGAGTGCATCTTGAGCCATAAGTTTTTGGTCTGTGGTACCATTACAGAGCTCTGCAATTAATTCGTAACCCTGTCTATTATGGAACGCTTCTTCTTTGCAAATTCTAACCATTGCACGAGAATAAGGTCCATAAGAAGTACGAATTAAGCTAACTTGATTGACCATAGCTGCTCCGTCAACCAACCAGCCTATTGTGCCAATATCAGCCCAAGTTAACGTCGGATAATTAAAAATAGATGAGTATTTGGCTTTACCTTCTAATAAATTATCAATCATTTCTTCACGGGAAATACCAAGAGTTTCTGCAGCATTATAAAGATATAATCCGTGACCGGCTTCATCTTGAATTTTTGCAAGAAGAATCAATTTTCTTCTCAACGAAGGAGCACGAGTAATCCAATTTCCTTCTGGCAACATACCCACAACTTCGGAGTGGGCGTGCTGAGAAATCATACGAATTAGATTCTTTCTATAATCTTCAGGCATCCAATCTTTGGGCTCAATTTTTTCACCCCTGTCAATTTTATTTTGGAATTCTTCCAAATTATTTTCAAAAGACATTATTTTTTCCGAATTATAAATAAATAAAAAGATTTACGAAAAAATATATTAGTTAGTGTTAATAAAAACTAAATAAGATAGAAATAAATAATGAACTTGGGGAAGACCAGTGTTTTTCAATTGTAAATTATAAATTATGAATTATGAATTATGAATTATTTTTGGATTATAGATTATTTGTATTATTCCCCCTTTTGAGGGGGTTAGGGGGAGTTTGCCTTTCTGAATTATTTATTGTTGCCTTTTCACTCTGAAGGAGTGAAATATTTATAGTAAAATGTTCCCAAGATTTTCACCATTCGATTCCGAACGGAATCGCATAAAAAATAAAAAGTAATGATTTTGCTATAAGGATTTAAGCCATTCAGGATTAAAAAACAATAAAGACACCAAATTTCAACTACTTGATTAACAGGTTTATCGGATTGATTTCAATCAATAGCACAAACCTTCGAATCAAAAGGATAAACCAGTGAATCAATAACATAAACCTGAGAGTCAATAGCTTAAACCATTCAATCAATGATGTAAACCTTTTTATCAATAGAGAAAAACAAGCAATCAATTTCATAAACCGTTCAATCAATCAAGTAATCCACTCCTCCACGAGAAGTAAAATCTTTATTGTGAATAATATTTGAAAGAGAAAAATAAAGCTAAGAAAATAGAAATATTTCTTAATTTTGTAAAGTCGCTTATAATTGTTTGAATGAATTTAATAAGTCGTCCTCGAAGATGTCAAATGTTTATAGCCGTAATATCTCTACCATGTAAATTCGACCTCGTAGAGGTCGAATCGAAACAACAATAAATTCTTTACTATAAACATTGAATCTCTTTGAGATTAATTCGATAAATTTTGTTATTTTGTAAAGTCAGATTCTGAGAATCTTAAAATTTTTGTAATATTTACAAAAAAAATATATTTAAGAGGTGAAATATGGTTATTACAAAAGATAAAGTTACCTTTTCAAGAAAAACATGGGAAACCCTTAAAAAGGATTATTATTACAATGATTTAATTGATGCAATTGAAGATCTTGAATCATTGGAAAAAGAAAAAAAGGTAGCTACAGATTTTATTGATTTCAGGGAATTTGATAAATTAAGGGGACAATTAAAAAATGTATCAAATAATAGTCCCCAATAATTGTCAAAAATTCCTTTTAAAACTTGGTGATTATGATTATAATAAAATTAGAGATAAAATTCTTTTATTAGAAAATACTCCCAGACCAAGAGGTTGTTTACAATTATCAGATTCGCAACAATATAGGATTCGCTGCGGCAATTATCGTATTGTTTATGAAATTGATGATGAAAA
>CAYUZZ010000166.1:0-5521 GCA_964449505.1 uncultured Hyphomicrobiales bacterium
CTAATAGAAGAGTTTCTGCAATGGTTTATTAGTCTAAAAATATTAAAAAGATTGTTGGATGTAAACCAATAAGAAAGGAATTACATAAAAAATCATTTAGCCATCAGGCAACTTTTATGAAACGGGAGTTATTTGAAACCGTTGGCTATTATAATCAAGATCATAAATACGCCTCAGATTTAGAATGGTTTTATAAATACTCAATTTTATTTGACAATACTGTGGTTATTGATAGATTAATAAGCTACGTCAGTTTAGGAGGGGTTTCATCAAGAGGTATGTTTAAATCAAATTATGAATATTTTAAAGTAAGACTTAAATACTCCGTAAGTTATTTAACCAAAATTTATTTACTATTGGAATTTGGATTATATGTTAGTTTAAGAATTATTGGTATTGTAAAAATAAAAAGATTGCTATGGAAAAAAATGGGATGGATGTAGAGTGCAAAAGATAATTGATTTTATAAAAAATAACTATTTATTATTAATTATACTATATTTAATAATTGTCTCTATAATTAATGCTATATATATATATATACCTCAACCAGATGAGTGGTATTATTTGCACGAAACAATTGTAATAAGTGAGTTATTGAAACAAGGGCATTGGATTGGGGATCAGATGATTGGAACTCATGGTTTCTTTTTCAAGATACCTCCAGCAATTATTTTTATGTTTACAGAGCCAACGATTTATATTCCTTATTTTTATCATATAATTTTAAATGTGCTCATTGTTTTTTTTACTTATCGTTCAGCTCTCAAATTATTTGATTCTGATAAATGGGCTGCACTTGCTTCATTTTTTTTGATTAATATCCCTCTATTTTATCAGGGAAGTTTACTAAATGCCTATTTAAGGGAAACTCCTGCTTTATTTACAATAAGTCTTGTTCTTTATTTAATTTTATATAAAAAGAATATTATTTGGATTTCTTTGGCACTGCTTTTATCTTTAGAAGCAAAAGAATATGTAGGTGTCTTAGTTATTGTATCATACATGGTTTATTTAATTTATGAAACAGTAATCAATTATAAGCCGAATTATTTTAAAATGTTTTATACATATTTATATAAATCTTTTGTAATAGTTCTTCCAATTAGCTTATATCTGTTTTTAATGTATTTTACCCCCCTTATCCCAGAAAATCAGAGTTTAAGCTTTATTTTAAAACTTAATATTGGTTCAGCTGTTAGCAATCCGGTGTTTGAATTGGGTACCGCTTTATACAATGCTAAAGGTGATGATGCTAAATTAGCTGCTTCTATAGATGGAAAAATGAAAAAAGAAAAGTGGCTTACTAATAAAGACAAGATGTTTGAAATGTTGCATGGTATGAAATATGTCAATGAAATAAAACAAACTGTTGATTACAAAAAACTAAAATATGAAAATTTTGATACTTTAGAAACAAACTATGTAATTAATACTAAACCAAATATCATATCATTAGTAGATAATAAAAATGAGAATAATAAAAGTAACATAACAATCAGCACAACTGTAAAAGAAGAATTGATTAAGGAAGGGAAGAATTTAGTTATAAATAAGAATGAATCCAAAAAAGTTGCTGGAAGAACAAAAAATATTTCAAGTAGCGAACTTTCAAAAGATGATTTTAAACTTGATAAAAGCAAGATTGATACTTCAAGAGTTAACATTACAACTGAAGATAATAACACCAAGCAATTAGACAGCTTAAAGCTCATCGCTAAGACGATTGAAGCCAAGAAATTAGACAGCTTAAAGCTTAATGTGAAATCTGATACAGCAAAGAAAATTGAAAGTATAAAGGTTATAGCTAAGACGATTGAAGCCAAGAAATTAGACAGCTTAAAGCTCATCGCTAAGACGATTGAAGCCAAGAAATTAGACAGCTTAAAGCTTAATGTGAAATCTGATACAGCAAAGAAAATTGAAAGTATAAAGGTTATAGCTAAGATTGAAAATAATATTGCTCAAAGTAATAAAAATATTAAAAATGATAAAATCAAACCAATAATTACAAATAATACTCAACAAAATACAAATGTACAAGTTCTTAAGAAAATATCATTAGAAAATAATATACCACAACCAAAAGTAGCACCAAGTAAAAAAGGATTGAGCGAGCAATCTAATACCAAAAATACTTCAAAAGATGATTTAAAGCGTGAAGAAATTTTTAATAGCCCCCTAAATAAGGCAATGCTTTATACAGGAATTGTTACACAAAGAATTTTTTCACATTATACTTTCAACTACGGCTCTGCTCCAATTTTCATGATTGTCTCTATTTTTCTTGGAATTATTTTGATATTGAAGAAATCTAATAATAAACAGGATTGGGTATTTATTATTATTTTTCTTTTCTTTGTTTTAGCTGTTTATATATTAAGAACACATCTAACAAGGTATTTCCATCCGGCTGTTATTAGTATTTCATTATTATTTATTTTTACTTTAAAGGAATATTATCATAAAAGGTGGTTTATAATAATACTTTTGTTTATTTCTTTGCCATTATCTATTTATCAGATTTCTGTCAATAATTATACTCCAATGTTCATTGCTTCTTTAATTACCCAATTACTTATAATTCCTCTATTTTGGATTAATGACAAATATAAAGAGAAATATATCATTTCATTTGTTTTGATTATGATTCTATCACACATAGCTTACATAACAAATGGAAGAGTAAACGACTTGCAAAATGCACCAAAAGGTAATTTCGAGCAGGAAGCACGCTTATTTGCATCTCATTTTAATTTAGAAACTGATTCCTTAGTTTATTTTACACATGTATGGTATCCCGGTAGAACAACAAACCAAACAATTAAATTTTATAATAAATCCCTAAACACTGGTGATGATGGGTTAGGATTTACTAATTTATTAGGTAATTCTGTAGAAAAGTACTATTTAAATAAAAACTATACATCAAATATTTACAATATGTTTACTTTTTTTAATGGTGTTGACCAATCAAATTGGAACAGAATTAAAATGGGTTATTTACCAAACAAAAAAATAAATAGAGTTGTATTTCTTGTTCAAAATGACTTTGATTGGGAGAATCTAAAACCAACTTATAATCCTAATTATAAAGATATTTTTGATTTATATGAAGCTAATAAAAAAGGTATAGAACTAGATCATTGGGGTATCGCTGAAACCTATAAGAATTTGCTATTTAAATATCGACCCGCATGGTTAGAATTAATAGAAAAACATCCTATTGGCAGTGATAAAACAATGTATATATTTAGAATAAACGATAAGCTTTAATTTGATAAATAAAGTTAAACTAATTTGGAATAACCAAACTTTCAGAAAGTATTTCTTTAATACTGGTTGGTTATTTGGTTATAGAATTATTAGTATGTTTGTTTCATTATTTGTTGGTGTCTGGGCTGCGAGATATTTAGGACCAGAGCAGTTTGGACTTTTAAGTTATGTACAGGCATTTGTTGGTTTATTTGTCGTTTTTTCAAATCTCGGTTTAGATGGTATTGTAGTCAGAGAGCTTGTAAAAAATGAAGAACAAGCTGATACTATTTTAGGAACAGCATTTTTCTTGAAATTATCTGGTGCAGTTTTATTGTTGATATTAACAATCGGTACAGCTTTAATTTTAAATGAACCAAGATTTAATATTTTTCTTATGCTACTTCTTGCTTTATCATCAATATTTCAAAGTTTAAATGTAATTGACTTTTATTTCCAAAGTAAAGTTATCAGCAAGTTTACTGTTTATGCAAATTTTGTTGTTTTGCTTTTATCAAGTATAATAAAAATATTGCTAATTTTAACAAAACAACCACTTTTATTTTTTGTTTTAATGTTTCTAATTGATGCAATTATTCTTTCTTTAGGTTTATTTATTTTCTACCAAAAGCAGGAAAGGAATTTGCTGAATTGGAAGTTCAAAATTCCTATTGCAAAAGAATTATTGAGTGATAGCTGGCCCTCAATTCTTGCTGGCTTGATGATAACTATTTATATGAAAATAGACCAAGTGATGATAAAAGAAATGTTGAGTGAAACTCAAGTTGGTTTATATTCCGCTGCTGTTCGAATCAGTGAAGCATGGTATTTTATACCAATGGCAATAACATCATCAATTGCACCAAATATAACTTCATCAAAGCTGACAAATGAAGAGTTATATAAATCTAGGTTAAAACAACTTTACAGAATAATGTTTATAATCTCAATTGGAATTTCAATAATAATAACTTTTACAGCAGATTTTATTATTTTAAATCTCTATGGGACAGATTACATTTTAAGTGCTGAAGTCCTTCTTATTCATATTTGGGCAAGTGTATTTGTTTTTATTGGTGTAGCAAATAGTCAATGGTTATTAAATGAAAACTTATTAATTTTTGGAACTATAAATACCTCAATTGGTGCTTTTGCAAATATGGGATTAAATTTATTATTAATTCCAATTATTGGGATTAATGGTGCTGCATGGGCAACGTTGATATCTTATATGTTATCAGCATATTTTTGCCTTTTATTATTTAATAAAACAAGACCTTCATTTTTTCATATTTCATCAAGTGTTTATAAATGGCTTTAATGAAAATAATTTCAAAATTAAAAAGATACATCAACAAAATTAATCCAAATTCTGATTTTTATTATTCTCAGAATGGAGAGGACATTTTACTTAATGTAATTTTTAATAATATTAATAATGGTTTTTATATTGATGTTGGTGCTTACCACCCAATTAGATTCTCAAATACGTATAGATTATATCAAAGGGGTTGGCGTGGAATCAATATTGATGCAATGCCTGGTAGCATGCATAACTTTAAAAAAATTAGACCTTCTGATATTAATTTGGAAGTTCCAATTTATGATGCTGATTCAAAACTTAATTATTATATGTTTGAAGAACAGGCATACAACACTTTGGATAAAAATGTCGCTGATAAACTTAAATTAAAAGGCAATCATCCTATTAAGAATATTGAAATTACTACAAAAAAGTTGGATGCAATTCTTGATGATCACTTACCTATAAATGTTGAAATTGATATTTTAGATATTGATGTTGAAGGTATAGATTTTAATGTTTTGAAATCAATTAATCTAAATAAATATAGGCCAAAAGTAATTATGGTTGAAGTTTGGTCCAAAAGTTTAAAAGAATTGATGGTTAATGAAATTACAGTTTATTTGAGCAATTTTAACTATAATATCTATTCAAAATTACACGATACTGTGTTTTTTTTAAGGGATGATTTTTTTTCTAAAAGATTTGGCAAGTAATTATTAATAATTTATGAATAAACAACTAACTACCCCCGTCCTTTATCTTATCTTTAATCGATTAGATACTGTGAAGCAAACATTTGAGGCAATAAGACAAGCTAAACCGCCACGACTTTATATCGGTGCTGATGGTCCTCGTGAAAATAAGCCCGGTGAAGAAAAAAAAGTTAAAGAAGTACGTGAATATGTGCTTAGCAAAATTGACTGGGATTGCGCAGTAAAAACTCTTTTTAGAGATAAAAAC
>CAYUZZ010000167.1:0-5511 GCA_964449505.1 uncultured Hyphomicrobiales bacterium
GACTTGGATTAATTGCTCAATTAAATAAAAAAAATAATATTTACAATAAAATTGTGTTCTTTTCTTTAAATCTAAGGATGGTGCCGGACAATGCTCTAATGGTACAGAAGATGTAGAAACTAAGGTTGCCTTCCTTAGAAATGGAAATGTGGGTATAGGGGTAATCAATCTACACCAAAATTAGTAGTTGATGGAACTGTTTGTGCGAAAGAAGTGAGAGTATCATTGGAGGGTGCACCTTGTTGGCCCGACTTTGTGTTTGGCGAAAATTATAAGTTGACAGACATTTTAGATTTAGAAAATTTTGTAAAAACCAACAAACATCTACCAAATATACCAAAGTCAAATGAACTTGTGGAAAACGGGTTAGAGATTGGAGCTATGCAAGCACTGATGATGCAAAAGATTGAAGAACTTACTTTGTATATTATTCAACTCAAAAAAGAAAATGAACTAATAAAGAAATTAATAAATAAGGAGTAGAGTTATGAAAAATTCAATAATTTTATTAATATCATTTATGATATTAACTGTTTCTTGTAAACAAGAACAACCTACAAATTTATCATTAAAT
This sequence comes from uncultured Hyphomicrobiales bacterium, assembly GCA_964449505.1. Lineage (GTDB taxonomy): Bacteria > Bacteroidota > Ignavibacteria > Kapaibacteriales > UBA2268 > JBDHXE01. The sequence continues at coordinate 575 of CAYUZZ010000167.1, forward strand.
TATGATAAATATCTAGTTCAAAATGATTCTGATTGTGTAGAAGTTACTGATATAGATACTTTAGATTTCTGTTTTGGACCTTCATACAGAAGTTCAGAATTTCTAAATTAACCTAATACAATTTATAATTATAAATCTGGCCAAATATTAAGAAGTGAATCAGAATATAAGACAATATTTGATGATGCAGTCGCTAAAAATGGAAAGGATTTTCATTATAATAAATGTGATACAATTTATAAACCAACTGGAGTAAATTTCGAAAAGAGATTTATAGTAATGCATAGGTTTAATGGAGGTGATTATGGTTACGAAAGAATAATTTATAAAAATAAAGTTAATAATGAATATCTTTATTTATTCAAAATTCGATTATTGTCTAATAATGAGCAATTAAAGGGTTATTGGGATTATATTTCTTTACCACTTATCAATAACCAAGCAAGTATTAAATTTGACACTATCTTAATCAATTTCAAATAGGGTGTTGATATGGTAAGAAAATTAATTAAAATATTTTCAACATTTATTGCAACGATTCTATTTTCAATTGTAACGGTGTTATCTCAAGTTCAAATAAAACCATTTAGTTTAAATGATATGATACAACCTACAATAAAAAAGATTACTGAAATAAAATATATTCTAACTCCAAAACCAAATATTGACTCACTATTATTGATGGAAAAGGAATTAAATTCTGATGACATTGTTAGACCTGAGTTATATGGATTAGCTTTTGATTATAGTTTAGATTTAATCAATGAAGGTACTTGGGATTCTTTAGATAATGGTGATAGAATATGTAGATTTATCATAAAATGTCCAGATGCTTACTCAATCAATTTACATTTTATCAAATTAAATATTGCTAAAAGTTCTTACATTTTCTTTTATAATTTGAGTTCCAAATTCTTTGTAGGTCCTTTTACTCATACTGTGAATAAAAGCCATGGAAAATATACAACAAGTTCTTTGAAAGGTAATGAAATTATTGTTGAGTTATATGAGTCCAAATATGATATTGGTAAAAACACTCTTTAATAGACAAAGTTGTATATGGTTATAAAGATGTTTTTAAGGATTATGAGCAAATTTATAAATCTAAACAAATGGAAGAATTACAATCGGGCACGTGTAACAGGGATGTGAATTGTCCTGAAGGTGATGATTGGTGCAAGCAAAAATATTCAGTAGCAATTATTAATGCACCTATGTATTATAATAATTGGGGTTGGTGCTCAGGTTCATTATTAAATAACACAAATAATAATTATATACCATATTTCTTAACTACCTTTCATTGTTTAGATCAAGATATTTCAAATAGTATTTTGAGTCAAACAGAGATGGACAATGTTTCAGATTGGAGTTTCCGATTTGGTTTTTTCCGCGAGGGTTGTAATTCTGGGGTCGTTATGCCATTCTTTGATTAATCTTGAGCTGATTTTATATCTGCTTGGAACACTACTGACTTTGCTTTACTAAGATTAGAAGTACAACCACAATCTGGCGAGTACAATTTTTCTGATGTATATTATAATGGGTGGGATAGAAACGAAGATTTACCAAATTCTGTTACAGGTCTCCACCATCCAAATGGTGATTTAATGAAAATTTCAGTAAGCATGGAATCACATGGAATAGTTGACAATGATACTCATTGGGATGTTGATTGGACTTCAGGTACAACTGAAGGTGGTTCTTCTGGGTCGCCATTATATAATAACTATCAAAGAGTTATTGGTCAAGTACATTATGGCATATATCCACCACGATCAAGTGATCCATGCCATCCAGATAAAAGAACTACTTATGGTATGCTATCTGTTTCTTGGGAAGGAGGAGGTACACCAGAGACAAGATTAAGGGATTGGCTTGACCCTGACAATACTGGCGTAGAAACTCTTGATGGAATTAAAATGCCCCTGTTAAAATACGGATGGCAAGTTTTAAATGGGCAAAATTTTACAAGGTATGCTTATGATGTTTTTAAATTGGGTAGTAATCAATCTGCACCATTTGTTGTAAATAATGGAGCAAATTTAACATTGAAAGCAGGTCGAGAAATAGTTATCAGACCATGTAGTAAAATTTTAAATGGTTCCACTTTCATTGCTACAATTGATAATATTTCATGTAGCGATTTAGTATATTTAAGTGAAAATGAAGGTACTTATGGTGGTAATATATGCAATACTTTCCCTCCCAAAGCAAGTATAGATAATAGGGAATTTGATATTCCAAGTTTAAGTACTTTAATAATTACTCCAAACCCATTTAATGATAAAGCAAAAGTTACAATTAATTTGACAAACAATGAAGAAGTTTCACTATCACTTTTTGATTTATTGGGAAACAAGATAATAACACTTGAAGACCAGAGTTTGTTATCTCAAGGTACTCACGATTATACAATAACAAGCACAAATCTGAATTCAGGTATGTACTATATTGTGTTCACAACAAAAAATGAAAGTATTACCCAAAAGTTAATTTTGGTGAAATAATGTTAATATTCATCCGATGACTTGAGAGTCATCGGATGATTTAAAAAATTAATAAATAAGGACTAATATTATGAAAACTATTATCATAACACTACTTCTTGCCATGGCTTTTGTAATCAATAGTTGCAGTAAGGATGACGAAAACTCACTTACAGCACCTACTACTAATGGCTCCGGTACTTTGTCTTTCCTACTTGATGGTAAAGTATGGAGACCAAAGACAAGCTTTAATTTCCCAAATACAATATATTCACACGCATTGTTTGTTGAACCACAATTTTTAGATAGTACATATAATAAATTAAATGAATTTGTTAAAATTTCAATAGTAGCTAATAGAAATGATGGTAAAGAAGATTTAGAATTTGTTGTAGATAATATATTAGATGAAGGAATATATCAAGTTAAAAAAGCAAGATTTTGGTTAGAAAAGAATACCTTTTATCTAGATACCTTAAATTTGAATAAATGTTTTGTTGAAATTTACAAAATTAATAAAGAATATTTAGATGCTTATTTGGACACAGTTTCCCTAGAAAGAATAAAAGGAAGATATAGTGGAAATACAATTATAAGTGGTAAATTTGAAATTTATTTGATATCAAATTCTGGACACAAAATTCAAATTACAAATGGCAGATTTGATTTAAAAAATCAAGCTTATACATATTATTGAAAAGAATAAAAATGAGAAACAACATGAAAAAATTTCTTTTTATTTTATTTACAACCTTATTTCTTTGCAATTTTAATTTGATTGCACAGGATAGCACTGGGGTAGCGGAAGAGAAGATGATTAATGATTCCTTATTTTCCAACGAGATAAATTTTTCCATTTTAGGTGGTGTAGGTTTAATCATGGATGGATCTGTATTTGGTTTGTCCTTTGATACCACTCCTATTTTTTATTTAGGGTTAGAGTACCCTTTAACACAAACTAAATATTGGACATTTCAATTGAAGTCCCATTATTGGCAGGCAACTTCAACAAAAGAATATTCTGATAGAACATACTATAAAATATCTGATAATAAATATGCCCAATTAGCATTAGCTGGTATTATCAAATGGTTCTATTTAAATATTGTGATTTTAGAAGTTCTTTTCAATTAGGTTATTATACTCCACTAATAAATCTTGGAACGTATACTGGGCTAGACTTGGGTATGGGTGTTGATTACAAAGTAAATGGTAATTATACAATTTCCTTGTTATTGAACGTAGCTGATTATAAAGGTGAACATATATCGGGTACCTGGACTTTATTCTACCATTTATATACTGCTGTTTCCATTAATCTTTTTTATAGAATTAATTTAGGATCATGACATGAAAAAAAAATTATTAATTTACTACTGTTTTCTTCTACCTATTTTTATTATACCCATTAAAGCACACGATAATGAGGATATACATCAACGTATTGTTATTGAAGCATATAAGTTATTGAAAATACAATTAAGTAAAGAACCTAATGGTATTGCTGGACCTTATATTATGCATCCAACTGATTATTATTCTGCAATTACTGTCCCTCAAAGTAGCAATAGTGAGTTTGAAGATATTTCTAAGTATCCCGAATTCGTAAAATCTGCTGTTTATTATGATGAAATTCCGGATAGGATGGGTTATATTTGGGAAAATATGCCACCTATTGATGTTGTCAATAAATTGGCACCTAAGGGTAATATGCAAAATCTGAAGGGTAAGCGTTCTGTGTTGGCTTATCGAGATAATCAGGACGACCCTTTTCATTATGTTTTCTTTTCTTATGTCGCCCGATATTAGCTATTCATATACCAAGCGAAATGAAGTTGAAAATATAAGTTATAATTCTGCATGGGCAAATAAGCAAATCTTTTATAACCCAATGGGTTGGGTGGATTCATTGATTGTAAATAGAAGTGGAGAACAGATTTTTAGGCAAATTTTGGAAAGAGATGAAATGGGGATGGTAGTCCAACAAAAATCTAAACATCCAACTCAACCTTATCAAGATGAAAAAACGATAAATTATACCTACGATAATTTGAATCGCTTGACAGAATGGAAAAATCCTGTAAACAACAATGGACAAACATTTGCTTATGATGATATCGGCAATAGAACCGGCTCTACAGATAATACCTTGAGTTTGTCTTATTTATACAATATAAACACAAATCAATTATCGCAAGTGAATAAGGGTCAAGATTCTACTTTCAACTTTGAGTATAATTCTTATGGTGCTGTAACTTCGGTAATCAAGAAATATCAGTCAAATATCATAAAACCAGAAACGTGGGAATACGTTAATTCCACTGTTCCAAAAATATATAGTAAAACAGTGGGATCAGATGTTTGGACTTGGCGATATTGGCGTGGTGCTTTCGATACACGAGAGCAGAAGCGGCTTGTTGTCTCTCCGTTTGGAGATGGTGGCGATGA
>CAYUZZ010000168.1:0-5510 GCA_964449505.1 uncultured Hyphomicrobiales bacterium
GTTCGTAACCAGAAATAATATCTTCTTCGAAAACACCAATTGGTTCTAACAATGTAGAATTGAATTTCAAATATGTATAAATGCCCTCAAGATTATTATTGAATCCATCTTTGCCGAGGTTCTTTAAATATATTGGCACGGATACAAGTTCACCAGGCTCACCAGAGGCATTGGCGATTTGAATGCTAATAGAATCTAAACGTGACTCAATTCCTTCACCAAATAAATTAATAATAGTGGGGCTTCCTTTGTCTTTGTATGTTACTAATATCTGTGCATTTTTTCTACCAAGATTAATTGGGTTAAACCTGATGGAAAGTAGCAAATCTGAATTTGCATTTAAACTTTTTGCATCGAACCCTTTTTTAATTGAGAAGTCATTTTTATAGGAGCCTACCATCTCTATAGTGTCTATGAGAACTGATGCTCCTGTAATGTTTGTGAGTAGGGCAGCAAAAGTAGTATCTTTGAAATTCCCAAGTCTTACTTGGCTAAAATCAATCAATGGGCTATTAGCATGCAACGTTTGTGCAAAAGCTACTCCTTCAATTTTGGAAATCATATTTTTAGTTGGAATATCAAAAATCAAATCTGCTTTTCTTACACCATAATCAGTGGGGAAAAACCGAATTTCGATATCGAGAGAATCACCAGGAAGAATTTCAGTTGGGAATACCAAATCATCATTAATGGAAAAATCATTAGGATTTTCTCCCCCAATTCTGATAGAGAAAATTTTAAATTTAAAATTAGATTTATTAATAAAAACAGAATGAATTATTGAATCCTTAAGATAAGAATATGGGATTTCGCCAAACAATATATCTCTTGTAAGAGCTTTGATAGAATCTATTCTGAACATTGGACTTATATCTACTTGCAAGGTGTCTTTTTTAAGGTTCCAAACCTTAGCTGTCGAGTCCCAACTTGAAGTAAGAACACGTGACCCGTATTTATCAAAAACTGCTGTTTGCACAGAATTTCTATGTTCTTTAAATAAATTATCAAGGATATCCTGGTGGTCTTCTACTATAGAGCCATCATCAGCATACCACAGACGTGCAGTTTGATCGGTACTTGATGTTAAAATAAGTTCTCTATTCAATTCAGGATGAAGAAAGAAGCTTGAGAAATTAATTGAAGCATTTGAACTAGTATCATTATTGTGAGTAATTCCAAAGATTGGAGCATTTGGCAATGATGTATCCCATATAAAGACTTTCTTTGGTTCGGCAGAACTGGTAGCTGTAGCCATTTTGGTACCGTCAAAATTATAGGTTACATGCTTGCAATTTATTGATTTGGAATCATACAATATTGTTTCTTTGTCTCCAGGATTGTAATTTTTCCAATTCCAAACCTTAACTTTTCCACCATTATTTGCAGTGGCAACCAGCTCATTGTTGACAGGATTGAAGCATGCGAACCAAGTGGGACCATTATTTGACTTTATCTTTTTTTGTACAGTCCAAGTAGTATCCCAAATTATCACTTCACCGCTATAATCAGCAGATACTAAATTAATTCCATTATTGCACCAGGAAACAGATTCAACTTTAGATTTATGCTCGTTAAGAGTTTTGATTAAACTACCATCCACCAAACTCCATATCTTAATGGTAGAATCCTTAGAGCAAGTAACCACAAATCTGTCTGAAGGATCGAATTGTGCCCAGCTAACTGGTTGGGTATGACCTTTTAAAATAAACTTTGGTTGCCCTGTATTTGCTGTCCATACTATTGCGGTACTATCAGAGCTTGCAGTAACAATCAAATCTCCTTCATCATTGAAAAATGCACTATTTAATTCATCGTCATGTTTTAAATCTAAGGTTTTACCGATATTATGAGGCCATAACTGTATTATCTTAACTAAACAGGAGTCACTTTTTTCATTTGGTACTAACCAATCTACTTTTAAGCCATTTGTATTTCTTTTCAGTAATTTCCAAGTTCTGCCATTATCTGTAGAGTATTCTAGCTGAATAACATCTTTTGGCAATAATCCTAACCAGCTTACAAATGAAGAATCGCCAATAATAAGGGTCTCGCCTTCGGTAGGATGAGTAATTTCTATTGTTTTCACAACAGGTTTTGTGTTTGGGTAGCCACCGGTGATGTAAATGGGGTTTTTAATACAAGCATCATCGGATATAATTTCTAATTCCGAAAAAACAATGGCCTTTCTTTCCGGTTTATATTCAATTGTTAAATTAAGGAAATTATCTTTAAGCAATAGATAATTGCTAACATTTCCTTCGATTATAGTAAAAGGTTGATTTATTTTTAATTCTTGAATAAATATATCCCTATTTTTTGCAGTAATTGTTAGGCTTAGTTTTTTTGTTTTCCCTGAATCAACAGAACTAAATCCAAGAAAACTTGGGTCAGCGATGATTGAAGATTTTTCTAAATTTGGAAAATCGATTAACAAGGAATCCTTCAGTGATAATGATGGTATAGAAACATTAATATAATGCTCTTCTGTGCAACTATAATCAGATTCCCAGTCTAATTGACATGGTAAATACCCTTTGCCGTGTGCATTTATGATATTAGAAATAAGGTCAAAGTCAATATTTGGGTTGATATTATCTATAAAAATACCACCTGACTTGATTGTTATTCGTTTTAAACTCTCGGGAATTTTTTTCCCGATTACTAATGAGTAAATTTTAATATTATTGTCATCAGCCAATGTGTTTATAAGATTCTCTTCTATGTTGCCACTGCCATCAGTGATTAGAATAATTATTTTTTTGTAATTGGCTCGGCTTATAATTTTAAAAACGTTGGCAGGTTCATCCAAAAATGTGGTATTGAAAAGTGAACCAATATCTGGGTTAAAGTTATTAATTTCGCTCAATATATAATCTAATGTATCAGTAAATTCTCTATTTAGATAAGTCCTTATATTGTAAGAGACCAAGCTTATTTCGTTGTAATCAATCTTTGAAGCAATATTCTTTGAGAGACGTTTTCCTAATTCAAAATTATTAAAATCACCATCAGTATTCAATGCTAAATCGAAACTAAGAGTAACAGATAATTTTGTCGTGTCATAATTTGTTGCGTCGCAATAATGATTTGTAATACTTTTAACATTGACTCCATTATCCCTAACCACAAAATCATTAATCTTCAAATTTCTAATTTGTAAGCCAAGTTGGTCAAAAAGATAATAATTACTTTTCATTTTAGGATATTCACTATTATCAATTTCCATTACTTTAAATCCAGACTGTGTAAACATCTGTGATTGAGAAGAAATTAAGATTATTAATATTAAATGTATATACTGTTTCCTCATTTTACTGCTTTTTGATAATTGAAACATACAAAATTATGAAATTTTTACAACACTTTTTATATTTATGACCAAAATTTTAATTATAATTAGCATTTATACGTCTAAAAAGTTTATTATATCAATTTTACTTGAAGATGTTATGATTTCAGCTATTTTATTATTACTCTTTTCCATCTTTTCCGTTAATATTTTCTCACAAGAAATCGATTCAGAAAAAGAACTTGAAAAAAAATTAATTCTCAACGAATATCAATATAAGTTTTTTAAGGGTGATACTCTTACATATAGAGTTTCTTCGAGAGATAGTATTGTAATTGAGTTCGGAAAACCACTAACTAAAGATAGATTGGAAATAATTGAAATAACCTGTGATTCGGTGACTAAAACTAATAAATTTTATCTTTCACTAAGACTTGTTTCCTATATAGCAGACGAAACTTTTTCAGATTCCGAAAAAATTAGACGAACAACGAGTCCTTGGCTAAATCGTGTGAGTAAAATCATAATAGACTCCGCTGGGAACAGATTTTCGTCAACAGTCAACGACTCAAGTATTTTTGCAATGTCTCCAGGTGGTGCATTTCAACCCTATTTAATCTTGACAATTAAGGATAATTATAAATTGGATCATCAATCTTGGATAGTTAGCACTATTGATACTTTAGCAGAAAATGGAACACCCTATCCAATTCTTAAACAAAGTTCGCTTTTACGTGCTGATTCACCGACAGACACATTAACCTATTCATGTAATGTATTTAACTATATTAGAACTGCTACAGGCAAGGTATTAACTATAACAAATGATACCAATGTATTGGTAGAGTCAATCCTCAATCTTGGTGGAACATATTATCTAAGCAATAAATATTGGATTCCAGTTACCATGACAAGCACTTCCGAACAAAGGTTAACTATAACGACTCCCGAGAAAGATGCTATGCCGGGTTTACATTTCATATCCACTGTATGGGAATTGGATAGATTTATTCAAAGCCCACAAAGGATTAAATTTTATGAAAACATTGAAAACAGAAAATTAAAGAAAAATAATAAGCAGAAATAATCATTTTTCGCTTGCTGCGACTACAACGCTAATGGCTGCATCGCCACTTATATTTGATATAGTACGCGCCATATCAAGCAATCTATCAACTCCAAGTATTATTGCTATACCCTCAGCAGGAATATTTACCGAGTTCAATATCATTACCAACATAATAATACCTACACCTGGAACTGGTGCTGTACCTATTGATGCAAGTACCGCAGTTATCACAATACTAAGCTGGGCAGAAAGAGAAAGGTCCATTCCATATATTTGTGAGATAAAAATTGCAGCAACACCCTGATATAAGGCTGTACCGTCCATATTAATAGTGGCTCCTAATGGCAATACAAAACCGGCTATTTTACTTGGTACCTTTAAATTTTTCTCTACACAATCCAATGTAACGGGCAAGGTTGCCGCACTTGAGCTTGTTGAAAAAGCGATTATTTGTGCTTCCTTTAGTCCATTCATAAATTTAGAAAACTTCATTTTGGCAAATAACTTAATCAGCAACCCATAAACCAAAAATATTTGAAGAGTTAAACCAAGGAGGACAGTAAGGATATACCAAATTAAAGTAGAGATAATTTCAAATCCAAAATTAGCGACAGTTGATGCAATCAGTGCGAATACGCCAATTGGAGCCAAATACATTACTAAATGTACAATTTTTAACATAACTTCGCTGAAACCCGTAAAAAAATCAAGAATGGGCTTGGAGTGTTCGGGTTTGACAAAAGTTAATGCCAGTCCAATCATTACTGCAAAAAACACTATCTGAAGCATATCCCCTTTCATTATTGATTCAAATGGATTTTTAGGAACTATGTTTACAAAAAAATCTATCAAGTCAAAGCTTGGCTCTTCATTTAACTTATCGGTTTGAGAACTTTGATATTCTTGTACCATTGTGGATTTTGTTTCATTGGATATTTGATTGCCAGGCTTAATGATGTTTGCGAGCGACATTCCAATTGAGATTGCGATAATTGTAGTAATCATAAAAAGTGAGAATGTTTTAATACCGATTCTACCTAGTTTCTTGACGTCGTCCAAACTACCAGCACCGATAATAAGTGTAGATAATACTAAAGGAATTGCTATAAAACTCAATAATCTAATAAACAAATCACCAAAGGGTTTTATTAT
>CAYUZZ010000169.1:0-5501 GCA_964449505.1 uncultured Hyphomicrobiales bacterium
AAATGTTCAAGCAGAAAGTAGCTTCAGAAGTCCCAAGAGAATACTTTTCATTGGGAATAGCTACACACTCAATAATAAATTACCCCAAATTTTACAACAATTAATCATTAAAAGCAGTGATAATGCCTATGTAGAAAGTGCTGCTGCAGGCGGGTATTATCTTAAAAATCACTCTACGGATGATAAGACCCTAAATAAAATTAAAGAGGGAAACTGGGACTTTGTTATTATTCAAGAGCAAAGCCAATTACCATCACTAACTGATTCGATAGTTTTTTCCAATTCTTATCCTTATTTAAAATCAATAGACAGCATTATTAAAAAATATAATAAATGTGCTCAAATTTGTTTTTATATGACTTGGGGCAGAAAGTATGGTGATAGTATAAACTGTCAGTTCTATCCTGAATTGTGCACTTACGAAAATATGGACCGTGCACTTAGAAACAGATATTTGGAATATGCCAAGCGATACGATGGAATTGTTGCCCCTGTAGGCGTTGTTTGGAATTCAATCAGGAAAAATTATCCGGAAATTGAATTATATGATGAAGATAACAGCCACCCCTCCCTTATTGGTTCTGTGGTTGCAGCATATACTTTTTATTCGGTTTTATTTAGAAAAAATCCATTTGAAATTGCAAATTATGAAAAGCTAACAGACGGAGTTAATTTTAATATAAAATCGTCCGTCCATCTTGTTGCCTTTGACAAACTTAACTGGTGGAATATTGGAGATAATGATTGCATTCCAGCATTTTCAAGTATTATCAAAGATACATCAAAAATTTTATTAATAAATCAATCGAAAAATTCCGATTACATTCTTTGGAATTATAATAAAACTAAGTTGAATACCAACCAGTCATATAATATCAATTTCAAGGAATATGGTAATTACGAGATTAAACTATTTGCTAAAAATTGCTTTAGTAATGCCAGTCATAGTAGCAAGTTAAGATACGGCGGTAAAGGGATTTCTTTGGACACTGACAAGTTAATATTTTTGAAATATTTCAAAAATTCAAAATTTCTTCAAGTGAATTGTGATGAACATCTTAATTTATCTGATTTAACAATTGAAATTTTTAGTACTGATAACAAACTTCTTTTAAAATTTACTCCACAAAAATATTCATCGTCAATAGATTTGCTCTATTTCCCTAATTTTATTAAAGTTAAAATTAAAGGTATGAACAAGATAATTCTTGAAACTGGCATTCAGGTGCATTAAACAAATTACATTAAATCAAAAAATATTATACTTCTTGCAATTAATTTAACCCCCCTTATTAAAGCAATTCAAAATTATGAAAATCGTCCATAATTCAAATTAATAATATTAAAGTAAAAATGAATAATAATAGAACAGGTGGCTTTGGAAGTTTTAGTCTTTTCCCGCCAGTATTAAAAAGTTTGTTGATAATCAATGTAGCAGTTTTCTTTATCCAGCATTTTATGCTTAGTGTGATTACTCTTAGCGGTGTTTCCTTAGATATGCTTTTTGTAAAGTACTTTTCGCTATGTCCAATCTATTTATCTAACATATTCTCTTTTTCTGAGAATTCATTTTATCCTTGGCAGCTGGTGTCTTATCAATTTCTCCATGCCAATTTTTGGCATATTTTTATGAATTTATTTGCATTGTGGATGTTTGGCTCCGAGCTTGAGAATTTGTGGGGTAGCAAGAAATTTCTTTATATATATTTATTGAGTGGTATCGGTGCAGCAATAGTTCACATGATAATTACCCCTATGTTGGGAGGCGATATTCGTCCAACTGTGGGTGCATCTGGTGCAGTTTACGGCATCTTGCTTGCATTTGGCATGACATTTCCAAACAGACCAATATTTATGTTTCCACTATTTATACCTATTCCTGCTAAGTATTTTATATTAATTTTTGCAGGATTAGAGCTATTTTCTGGTATATCTGGAAATGATGGGGTTGCCCATTTTGCACATTTAGGAGGAGCTTTTACAGCATTTTTACTCCTAAAATTTGGAAGTAGGCTACCATTTCTCAATAATTCAAATAATAATTATAATGATGTATTTTCAGGTACTTATGCTAACCGGGATAACTATGAAGGTAGTCAGAAAAAAACTTTCCACTCACCATTCAAAGTCAATTGGTCTATTACCACAAAGCAAGAAAAACCCGTTAATCAAAATTCCTCTGTTTTCTTTACAAAAACCTACATAGTAGAAGGTGAAGTTGTTCCTCAATCGGTTATAGATTTAATATTGGATAAGATAACACTATCTGGATTTCAATCTTTAACAGAAAAAGAAAAGAAGATTCTTACCGAAGTAAGTAAACAAATTTAATTATAAACTAACATAAATCAAATATATATGATAGAATTGAATCAAAATAACTTTGAAATTGGCATTATAAATAATGCAGATAATTCTTCTGTACATTCAAATGGTGGCGCCTCAATATCAAAAAGCATCAGAAGGAAATCCCGACAAATTATGGTAGGCAATGTACCTGTTGGTGGTGGTGCTCCAGTATCTGTGCAAACGATGACCAAAACCAAAACTAGTGATGCTGCTGCTACTATAGCTCAAATAAAAAGAGTTGAAGATATTGGTGCCGATATAGTACGAGTTACTGTCAACAATAAAGAGGCTTCCGAAGCCATTGAAGAAATTGTAAAAAGTGTTAATTTACCAATTGTGGCAGATATTCATTTTAATTATGCTTTTGCTCTAAAAGCAATAGAATCTGGAGTTGCTAAGGTTAGAATCAATCCAGGAAACATCGGAAAAGTAGAAAGAATTCAAAAAGTGTTGAATGCTGCAAAAGAAAGGGGGATTCCAATACGAATAGGAGTAAATTCGGGGTCTTTGGAGAAGGATATTTTGGATAAATACGGCTATCCTACCGCCGAAGCTCTTTACGAATCTGCTATGCGTCATGTTGAGATTGCCCATAATAACAATTTCGATAATCTCAGCATATCTGTCAAATCTACTTCAGTTCCATTAATGATTGAAGCATATAGACTAATAGCCGCTAAAACTGATTTCCCATTACATCTCGGTGTAACCGAAGCAGGCAGAATAAGAATGGGAACAATAAAATCTGCAGTTGGTATTGGAACTTTATTGGCAGAAGGTATTGGCGATACAATCAGGGTATCGCTGACTGATGAACCCGAACGAGAAGTGGAAGTTGGCAAAGATATTCTTCGTACATTGGGATTAGCCCAAAGAAATGTAGAAATAATATCATGTCCAACTTGTGGCAGACTTGATGTAGATTTGTTTAAGATTACAGAACAAATTGAAGAAGCCGTCAAAAATATTAAAAAACCGATGACAGTTTCTATTTTAGGTTGTGCTGTCAATGGTCCTGGTGAAGCTAGGGAGGCAGATATTGGAGTGGCAGCAGCAAAGGGTAAGGGGCTTTTATTTAGAAAAGGCATACCACTTCGTTATGTGCCAGAGGAAGATATTGTTAGCGAATTGCTAAAGGAAATTGAAAATTTTATTCCCGAACACAAATAATACTATAAATAAATTAATTAACAATAAGTAAATGAAAGAATCCAATATTTTTGAAAGATATTGGATTCTTTGTTTACGAAAAAGCAATTCAGGATTTTATTAATAGTTATCTATTTGTGCACGTTGTAATTGATCTGAAAAATCTATATACACAGTTTTCCATTCTGTAAATATATCAAAAACAGTCCAACCACCTTCACGGTGACCATTACCAGTACCCTTTACGCCCCCAAAAGGCATGTGAGCTTCGGCACCAATAGTTGGCGCATTGATATAAGTAATCCCAGCTTCAATATCTCTTATTGCTCTGAATGCATTATTTACATTTCTTGTATAAATTGATGAGGATAAACCGTAAACACAATGATTTTGTAATTCTAATGCATGCTCAAAACTTTCAGCCTTGGTTACAGATAATACAGGACCAAAAATTTCTTCATTAAAAATAGTCATGTTAACTGTAACATCTGCTATAATTGTTGGTTTAAAGAAACTTCCCTTGGCAAGATTACCTTCGTTTGCCCTTGTGCCTCCACATATCAATCTACCGCCTTCTTCAGTTGCAATTTTTACATAATTAGCACAATTTTGTAAAGATTGTTCATGTATAACAGGACCCATTTCGGTACCTTTTACCAAACCATCTCCAAGAACTAATTTCTCGGCTCTTGACTTTAGAAGATTAATAACCTCCTCATATACTCCCTTTTCAACTATCAACCGAGATGTGGCAGTACAGCGTTGTCCAGTAGTTCCAAATGCACCCCAAAGTGCACCTTCAATTGCTAATTCCAAATTTGCATCATCAAGAATAATTTGAGCATTCTTGCCACCCATTTCAAGTGAACATTTTTTGTTCATTTTTCCGCAAATTTCCCCTATTTTTGTACCAATATCGGTAGAACCAGTAAAACCGATTAAATTAACATCTGGATGTTCTACAATCATATTACCCATAGACCCTTTACCAAGTACTAAATTGAAAACACCTTTGGGAATTCCAGCTTCTTCAAGAATTTCAGCAAATATTACTCCCGAATGAGGTGATTCCTTCGAAGGTTTGTAAACAATTGTATTGCCAGCTGCTAATCCAGGTAAGATTTTCCATGATGGTACTGCAACAGGAAAATTCCAAGCAGTTATTATACCGCAAACACCTATTGGAGTTCTAAACGACATATTCATTTTATTAAACATTTCAGATGGTGCTGTTTGTCCAAATAATCTTCTTGTCTCGGAAGCAGAATAGTAAGCGGTATCAATTGCTTCCTGTACATCGCCTTCGGTCTCAAAAGTTGGCTTACCCATTTCACGGGTCATAATCCGAGCTAATTCTTGTTTTCTTCTAACAAATATGTCACCTGCCTTTTTGATTATATCGCCTCTTTTGGGAGCTGGCATTAATTTCCAAGTTTTAAATGCTTCTTTTGCTGCTTCTACCGCTTTATTAACATCATCGATATTAGATTCAGGGAATTCTCCGATAAGGTCGTCATGATTGGCAGGAGATATATTATTGAAATACTTGCCAGATACTGGTTCAACCCATTCCCCATTAATATAATTTTTAAATTTATCCATAAAAAATGCCTTTATTTTAAAAAGTATAACATAAATAAACTCAAAATTACGAAAAATGTTCCAATAATCAATGTCAATAATAACTTCTCGGAAATTTATGTTAATGTCCCCACACTAAATTACCATGCAAAGATCAGTAACATCTCGTTTACAGTTGGTGAAATAAAATATTGAACAAATTGATACATCTTATTATAATTATTTTAGTTAATTTATGGAGATTGCATGTTGTATTTGAAATTGTTGCTGTTAGTAATGTTTGGAACAACAATGTTTGCTTGTTCTGAAAAAAGTGATTCCGAAGTTATTGGAACAAAAAAATTAGAGTACCCTAAAGAATTGATTGAACAATTCAGTTACTCACTTGGGCACGAATTTGGACAGAGATTACGCCACGATTC
>CAYUZZ010000170.1:0-5487 GCA_964449505.1 uncultured Hyphomicrobiales bacterium
TGGACCCCACACATAGAGTTTGTCAAATGTGACTGAATTTAGACAAATTAATTTAGGAATCGACCTTGATTTACCAGATAAATTATCATCCATAATATCCAAATTGTCGTCACGCAATAAGAAAACAAGTTGAATATTTTGGCATAAATCTGCTGCTTTTGCTATTATAGGTAAACTCTGAGCTGCATCACCACACCAAGCTTCGGTAAGAACAAGCCAAATATATGTCTGTTTGATATTCACTAAGGCATTTTTAATGCGATCATCAATTATCACAGTTTTATCGAGACGATTCATCCTGTGGATATTTATATTAGAAAATTCGAGCAACTCTGGATTCTGGATAACACCTGTTGTATAGCCTTTCTTGTAAAGGTCTAAAATAAGTTCACGATACTGTTCATAATTTAGAGATTTCGCTATATGTTTTTCTGTGATTATGTTCATTGAATATCATCCAACAATTTTTAAAACTATTGACACGATTAGTACAGTATTTTATTTAAAAATTTCACTTACTACTTTGTTGTATAATTCCACTGACAGTCAATTATATCATATTGCTATAAGTATTTGGGTTTGAATTCATCTTTCTGATTTATTGATTGGATTATTTGGAAGCTCTATCTATATAGCTTTCATAGGCTTTAAATCACTATAATACAAGTAGATATGGATGATAGGAAGCAGGAGAATCACCTTTCAATATTTTTTATTCATGTCAAATATGCATATAGAAAGTTATAGAAGTCATTAAACAATAATTCTATAACATATTTACTGCATAGTGTAACGTTTCCTAACCGTCAAAATGGTAAATTTGCATATTGATTTGTATAACTAAAAGGAAACAAGCATAATGAAAAAGTCAATTCTCTTACTATTTGCATTATCTTTATTTATGGGAAGTAATGCTAACTCTCAGGCGTCTGCGGATTTCAGCAATCAAGTATTTTTTGGTCTAAAAGTTGGTTTTAATAACTCCAATGTATGGGATTCGGAGGGTGAGGAATTTAAATCAGATTCTAAATTTGGTTTGGCAATTGGTGGCTTCCTGTCAATACCAATTCTAGAGCAATTTAGTTTTCAACCAGAACTTTTATTTTCGCAAAAAGGTTTCAAAGGAACAGGCAGAATTTTGGGTGGTACCTATGATCTAACACGTACTACCAATTATTTGGATATTCCTCTAATGTTGGCGTTTAAACCAGTCGATCTAGTTACAGTTTTGGCAGGTCCGCAGTATTCGTACCTGATGAAACAAAAAGATGAATTTGCAAATGCAACATCTACGATTGCACAGGAACAGGAATTTAGCAACGACAATATTCGGAATAATACCTTTAGCTTTATTGCAGGGGTTGATGTAAATATTGACGAAATAGTGCTGAGTACAAGAATTGCATGGGATTTGATGAACAATAATGGTGATGGTACTTCTACCACACCGCGTTACAAAAATGCTTGGTGGCAGCTAACAGTTGGCTACAGATTTAATTAATCCTAAATCGAGAGGATTATATAATCAAACGATTTAAAAGTTAGCGAGCATAAAATGGACTATCATTAATTACAAAGCCAAGCTTAGCACTCAAACTGGTATTGACAATGAGTTTACAAGTTTTTTATTATCACTGTGGAGTTTAAATTTGATTAATTTTTAACTTCGCAGTGGTATTATTTTTATGAACTAATAGAGTAATTCAATTAAGACTTGATGATATATTGTAGAAGTCTGATGTATAAGCCAATAATGTTGCAATTTAATGACAGTCAAGGATTTAGTATATACCATATATCGAAGACTTGGAAAGAATATACATACTTGTCAGCTATTCGATTTTTCACTATATCTAAAGACTGCTAAGTGCAAAATAATCCTTCTAACAAAAAAAGTATTTCTGGATTGGATGCAAATTCTATCTGATTACTTCGAATTCCCCTATATTTTTGTTCTTTCTGCAATTATCCCAATTGAAGTAGTGCCCGTTCATTGCAATATAAACACCATGTGGCAAAGTCTGAACAAAGGCAATCGAAGCACCAAGGTTAAATAATCCATCTGAGCTGCCAAATTTGTATGGTATCATGGCACCAGTCAAAACAATTGTTTTGCCTTTTACCTGACTGGCAATCACTTTTGCGGTTTCTACCATTGTGTCGGTACCGTGGGTTATAATAATTTTATCAAATTCACTTTTTATGCAATTCGAAGCAATCAACTCACGGTCACCATCTGTCATATCAATACTATCCATCATCATCAATGTACGTATATCTATCGAAGCCTTACATCTTCCCAACTTTAGCATCTCATTCAGATGAGTATCCTTAAAAAATAAAGAACCATTTAGCTCATTATACTCTTTATCAAAAGTGCCACCAGTAACAAATATTCGTATTGACATAATATATAATACTTAAAATTTAACAGGATTAAAACACTCTACAAAAATATGTAAAAAAGGATTAAATTGTTTATCAGAATAAAATTTAAATTGTAGTATATAAAAAAATATCTTTTGATAATTAAGTATCAGTAGGCTATATTTTTAATTTGATAGTGATTAAAATGTATTTTCACAAGCAAGATTTACACCAACACAAGCAAAAAAAATGCAGTTGTAAATAAAATTCACAATTTTGATTTTACTGATTTTTATCAGTGGCACCAAAACAAATAAAAGCCTGAAACATTGGAATGGTCAAAGGCACAACACAATTATACCGTAGGTTATTCAAAGAAAAACACTCACATCATCGAGAGTTTGAAGAATTAATTATCATCATTAATAGACCGAGAATACGAGGGTACACCTTTCAAAGTCGGCACCAGAGAATTTTTCTATGCTAAAAAGAAGTGCGAGCATTTATAACTTGGAGTAAATTATTTAATAAAAAAGGACGATTAGATAAATCCCCCCTTCACTGAAAACAAGTATTCTACACAAAAGAAAGGTGGATTTTATTAAAATTAACTGCATATTTGAAATCAATTTAGAAATAGTAGAAAAATTAAAGTATTAATTAATAATTGATATTATTTATTCTTAGATTTAATGCTGAAAAATTAATATATAGATTTTGTTTATTTGTGATTGTAACTTGTGAATAGACTATTTCAAGATGATTATTTACATATTTAATAATATTATTGTCGAAATTATTACTCAGAAACTTTATTATGCCTTTTGTAGAAACTTCGAAACCGGAAGTGGAATAATCTAAGATATCATTTTCATATTTGCCAATCATATAAGCAAAGGCTTCAAAAGCAGTCAATTTTAATCCATGAGCAACTTGAATTCCTTTTCCTGTTTTATTTAACAAAAATATATTTTCAATAATATTAACATTACTAAATGGACTATCATATTTCGTTGAAAGAGTATCTCGATTTACAAGAAACTCTTTTGTTTCGGCAGTCCAATCAATTACGAGCATTGAGTATTCAATATTTTCAATTGGTAAATTAAAATTTGCTGAAATTGAATATCCAATTCTATCGTTAAAAGGAAGAGGGTCTTTTTCACGATTATATTCTATTTCATCTCCCATATTATGAATAGAATATCCAATATTAGTCATCAAATCAGTATTCAAATCACCAATAATTGTAAATTTCTTTAATATTGGAATTGAAAATAAAATACCAGCATCTAAAGCTCCACCAGTTGAAGTTCCATCATCTGATGTATTGCCTGCAGGTCTTAAAGTAGAACTAAGAAACTTGTATGTAAGCCCCAAAGATATTTCGACTCCATAATCAATAGAAGCACCAAGAGCGATAGAATTTGAACTTTCATGGGACTCGAAAATGGCTAAAACATGTCCGTTATCATCATATATATTAAATTCTCCTAAATCTATACCCTGCCTCAAATATCCAATACCAGCATAAAGTGGAATTCCGGTAATATCTTTCAAATCCATACCGAATTGGAGCCCAATATCAGATCTATCAAATCTATAACCATTAGTTAAATTTGTTGTTAAAAGGAAATTGTGCTGCCTTGATAATCCCCCCAAATGGGCAGGATTCATAGCAATATTGAAAGCATCATCAGGATTCGAAGCAACACCAACATCACCCATAGCAGTAGCAGTTGGCGAAGGATTTATCAATAAAAAAGGCAAAGCAGAAGCATATTGGGAATATCCACTTGAAATCGACAAAATCAATCCCATCACGACAATTAATAATTGTGTTTTTTTCATAATAAAAGCCCCTTAATTATTGTTATCAATTAATTTAAAACATTGGATAACATCCTAAGAGTTAATCCTTAACTTTACAAAAATATATTTTTATTATTTATTCATAATTTTTCTTTACTTTTTTTTAATTTTATTAATTATTAACATCTTTCAGCATTGCATTGAAGTCGAGGCGGTAGTCGGGGGTGGAGTTCGAGAAGAAGCTTCGGATAAGCATACCGAATGCTTAATAGTAGAAAATGTTTTCATTTGAATTATTTCCTTGCCTCAATTTTCATAAAATTCCTAAATAATATTTTTAAAATTTTAAAAGCCTATATCCTAATTTCAACCAAAGTTACATCATCTATTTGTTCTCTGTTTCCCTTGTGGGAATTAAATTCATTTTCAAGTATTTCCTGTTGCTCGGAAATTGGTTTTTCGGAAATTGAATCTAATAAATAAACTAATCTCTTTGTGCTGAATTTTTTGCTGTTTTCATTCATCTGGTCGGCAAATCCATCGCTTGATAAATACAGCATTAGATTTTCAGATTTATCAATTTCTACTGATGAATAATTGTAAATATCATTATCATTTTGCCCGGCAATTCCTCTTTTATCAGTTTTGATGATTTCCATAGTGCCCTTTTTCATTTATAAAGGACGCCCTGCACCGGAGAATTGAATTTTATCCTGATGAATAGCAATCATAGCTACTTCCATTCCATCACGAATTTTATTTTCAGACAATTTTTGGTTTAAAACTTCAGTAACCTTATCATTGATATAGGTTAGTATTTGTCCGGTATCAATTAACCTTTTACTCAATACTGCATCATCAAGAACAGAAGAGGCTATCACCGTTAGCATCGCACCCGGAATACCGTGCCCGGTGCAGTCAATCACCGCTAAGAATTTAAGCTCTAACTTTCCCTATTCCAAGTAATAGGGATATTGATACCAATTTTTTTGAGTAGTTTGTCA
This sequence comes from uncultured Hyphomicrobiales bacterium, assembly GCA_964449505.1. Lineage (GTDB taxonomy): Bacteria > Bacteroidota > Ignavibacteria > Kapaibacteriales > UBA2268 > JBDHXE01. The sequence continues at coordinate 5,184 of CAYUZZ010000170.1, forward strand.
TTCTTCTCACTAATTTTTTCTGTCATCCATTGTCCGTTAATATTTATGCTGTTTATGTGATAAAGGTATTCGATTATATCGTTTACTGAATGCTTGCTTAATAAATTATTATTTTTCAATAGTTGATAAATATGATAGTAACAGGCAATTGCTAAATGATTTATAAACATCAATCCTTTGAGAGATTCAATATTATGCATATATGTTTTGTCGGCATCAAGTTCGTTCTTGAATACGTCAAACAGTTGTTCAATCTCACATCTACTTTTATACGTTTGAAATATATCTTCTGCAGATTTGTCAG
>CAYUZZ010000171.1:0-5478 GCA_964449505.1 uncultured Hyphomicrobiales bacterium
TATTTCCCATAAAGAAGGAAACGAGGAAAATAGAAGGGTAGAAATTACAACCGAAAATTATGAGATTCTTAAACCGCTAATTCACTCGAGATTTAATGAAAATGAATTAATCAATAAAGAAATTGTTGTTCTTTTACAGAATCAAGATAAATTCATTGACTGGAAATTGGAACTGGTATCCAATTCTTCCATAATTGCCTCAATATCGGGAGGAAAACCAGATAACAACCTTGTGAAAATTGAAATTACCGATTACATAAGAGAAAAAATTTTAGATGCCATTCAAAAAAATCTTAGTCTTAAAATTAAAATTACAACTAATTCTAAAGATAATACATTTACGAAAGAATATGATGTAATTATATATAAAGAAAAAAATAAATTTGAACTTGGTAGATTAAACCTGATTGTATTTGATTATGATAAGTATGAAATCAACAAAATTAATCAGGATATAATTGCAAAATTTGTTGCTGGCTCTATTAACGATAATTCGAAAGTTAAAATTGTAGGTTCTACAGATAAATTGGGTGAGAAACTTTATAACCAAAAACTTTCTGAAGATAGAGCAAATGAAGTGTATAAATATTTGAAAAAAATAAAACCATCAACAAACTATACTGAAATAAAAGGCATTGGATTCAGCAAATTGCCTTACGATAACCAATTATCTGAAGGCAGGTTTTATTGCAGAACAGTTTTAATTGAAGTAACATCTCCAATCAAATAAATAGGGGTAATAAATATGGGATTATCAGAATTGAAAATTAATGAACATTTACTCGGAAAATATACTTTAGAAGAGTATAAAACTCCTTTGGACAGAAGTACTGCAATGCACTTTTTGAGACGTATTACTTTTCATCCAACACCCGAGCAATTAAGTTCTATTATTGGCAAAACAGCTGCAGAAGCATTTGATATCTTAGTTGGTGATAGTAGTGAATCACTTCCAGAAGCAACTTCATCAATGAAAAGTTGGTTAAATAAATTGGAAGAAGATCCCCTAAGCAACCTTCCAAATGACATCAGATTTGAAATTGAAGGTCGTCACAAATCGCACTATGGTGAATTTATCGACTGGTGGCTCGATTTGATGAAGAATGACAACTTTCCAGCTTCGGAGAAATTTACTCTTTTTTTATCATCAATTTGGTCAGTGGAATTTACTTATGATACGCTTTCACTGATTCCGCCACCATTGCTCTTCCGCAATAATCAAACTCTACGAAAAAATAGGATTGGTTCATACAAAGATATTGCTAAGGAAATCACCCTCGATGGGTCTATGTTGATGTATCAAAGTCTTTTTTATAGTGGCAAGGGTTCTCCAAATGAGAACTTTATGAGAGAACTTATGGAGTTATTCACAATGGGAATAGGTGACCTGCAAACGGGAAAATCTAACTACACAGAAGGTGATATCAGAGAAGGCGCTCGTGCCCTTACAGGCTGGAGAACAGTGGCTTATCTGGGGCAAGACGGTGCACCAGCAAATCGTCCATTCGAAACTTTCTTTATGAAAAACCAACATGATACCGAAAGTAAAAAGTTATTCCAATTCGGGGAAATTTCTCCAATTAATGATGATGATAACACGGAGTATTTGGTAAAAGATAAAGAAGTAAATGGCTTGATTGATATATTATTTACTTACAAGGGCGAATCCATTACAAGATTTATTTGCGACAAAATAATCAGATTCTTCGTTTACAGTAATCCTGCTGCCTCCGACTTAGAAATCATAAATGAATTAGCAAACCTTATGCTTGCCAATGATTTTGAATTAAAACCTGTTTACAAGAAATTGTTTACAAGCCAACTATTCTTCAACGAAGACTTTAGGGCAAGTCAGATAAAAACACCACCCGAATACGTTATTGGTTTGGAGCGAATGTTCGATATTGACTTTGATGTACTGTCGGGAGGATATAGCAGGAATGCCATTTCTAAATTAGAGCAAGTTCTTTATGATCCACCAAATGTTAGTGGATGGAAAGGTTATCGTTCATGGATTAGCACAACAACTTTTCCGTTGAGAATAGAATACTCCAAAGAATTAATAGATAAATTAACTGATAGCCAGATTATCAAATTTGTCAAGAAATTTGATAATTACTCAAATCCAGATTTATTGAACTTTGACCTAATTTCATATTTGCTACCCAAATCAATTTCTTCCGATAGGTCAACAGAATTATTCAATATATTGCTAAATGAAATTAGTATTGCGGGGTGGGCAGATGCAGTTAATTCATCTGACAATAGAGCGATACAAGGAATAAGAAATTATCTAAAGCGTATTATTCTTTCACCTGATTTTCAATTATGTTAAGGGGAGTTTAAAATGAAAAGAAGAACATTTTTGTATAATACTGCTGCCGCTGGAACCGGTATGTTGATACTGCCAAAATTCCTATTAGCAAATCAAGATATGCAGTTTGTTCCAAATGATAAATTATTATCAGATATGGATGACAATATACTAATTTTTATTGAATTATTTGGCGGTAATGATGGCTTAAATACCATTATTCCAGCAACCGATGATGAATATTTTGCTCTGAGACCAAATATAAACATACCACCTGCGGCGGCTACAAAGGTGAACGACATTTTTTTCAATTCTGCTTTAGTAGATAATATACACAATCAGGGGATGCAAAGAATGTTCGAAGATGGTAGATTGGCTGTGGTGGAAGGAATTGGTTACGACCAACCTAATTTATCTCATTTCCGGTCTGAAGATATATGGCTTAGTGGCATAAACCCCAAAACTAATAATAATCAAAAACTTTTAGAAGGATGGTTGGGAAGGTATTTTGCCCTCAAATTACCAGACTTTCCCCTTAATATTCCAGAGCATCCTTTATCAATTGCTCTAGATGGTTCTGTTCCATTGATGTTCAAAAGTGAAAAGGGTGATATGGGTATTGCCATGAATGATCCAGAAACTTTCTATAAATTAGGTATCGGATTAAGCCCAAAGGAAAGTTTGATGACAGGTGATTCCTTTTATGCAAAAGAATTTAATTTTATCCACACTATGGCTGTTCAATCTGAGAAATATTCCAAAGCCGTTTATGAAGCATATCAAAATGGTTTAACAAAAATTGACCAGGATATATACAGCGGTGGTACTTTATCCCAAAAAATGAAATTGATATCAGCACTTATTGCTGGTGGACTGCAAACAAAAGTTTATTTTCTTAAATTGAGTAACTTCGACTCGCACGCTCAGCAAATGAATGTTGACTATACCGGTCAACATTATTCTTTGCTAAATCAATTGGCAATCGCTATTTCTGAATTCATGGATGATGCACTAAAAACTGGATTTTCTGAAAGAGTTACAGGTCTTACAATGTCGGAATTTGGGCGAAGAGCACACGACAATGGTAGCCGTGGGACCGACCATGGGGCGGCATCCATGCAATTTGTATTTGGGAATGATAAGTTGGTAAATGGGGGTTATTGGAATAACAGACCCAATTTACAAGACCTTGATATTAATGGAAATATTAAATATCAGACCGATTATAGAGTTATATTTGCTGAATTATTAGAAAAAAGATTAAATGCTACTACAGAAGATATCACCAATGTTTTTGGAGAATCATTTTTGCCCCTTAATATTCTTGAGAAAAGAGTTAGCTCGGTTGAAAGTTATTTGTCACCTAAAAATGGAGATTTTATAAGTATATATCCTAATCCAAGTTTTGGTAGTGCTACAATTTCTTTCGAAATTAAGATTGCTTCGTTTGTTGATATTAGTATTTTTAGTACTAATGGAAGGATAAATCAAATAATCCAAAGAACTTTCCTTGATGCTGGTGCTTATACTATTGCATTTAATGTCGTTAATTCTGGTTCTTATATATGTGCCATATCGGCAGGGAACAAAAGATATACCCAAAAGTTTGTAGTAAAAAAATAAATTGTAGAGATAATTGAGGTTGCAATGTTTCTTAAAATTATATATCGGATTTTTTCATTAATATTATTGATGATATTGATGCAACAAGTTAGTTTATCTTACGAAGCTTGCGACACACTTAGAGCATGCATTGGTAGATCTCTAAAATTTACGGTTAATTCTGGCAAAGGTGCACATTATATAGACGTGATCAATAATGATTTGATAAAGAAAGTAAGCCAAACCATGACATTTGAGCTTTGGCTAAAACCACAGAAACAAGCTGGGAAAATCCAATATATAGGTGGACTATGGGGACCTAATTTCGAGATAAACGATTCTTGGCTTGTATATATTGACAAAGATGATTCGCTTGTGTTCCAATTGAATGGACCTGACCCGAATATTGGAGTTGAGGATTTTACTGTAGTTAAATACTATTTGGGAAATTTGTATGATACTTGGAATCATTATGCATTTGTGTTCAATGGAAAAAATAACAAAGCATATATTTATTTTAATGGTACTCCTGTTGATTCTGCAATTAATAACAAGTATCCATTATATAACTTAAAAAAAATAAACAATGATGAACTTTCTATCCAAATAGGTAGTACAAATGCACTTTCCAATGATCCGGATATTTATCGAACATTTAAAGGGGAGATGGACGAAATCAGAATTTGGGGTAGAGCAATTCCCGATGCTGAATTAATATGTAATAAGGATAAAGCATTGGTGGGAAAAGAAGATAGCTTGTTATTATATTACAGATGTAACGATCCTGGCTATATTTTTAATTTGTGTGATGCTTCTGGGCATAAAAACTTAGGATTAATGAGGAGTGGACTCAAATTTGGTACATCTGACAGAAAAGACCAAGTTAAAGTTACCATTTCTCCAACCGCAATCAAAGACACTGTCTTCTGTGATAATGAAAAAGAATATTCATTTACATTGCTTGATACATCGGTATGTTCAACAGGGATTTACATAAGGACTATAAATGGTTTCCCTGAAAAGTTCAAATTATTGTATAATAACAAAGAAACAATTTTAACTAATTGGAATTATATCCCACTACAAGCAGGAGTACCCGTTAATTTTAAGATAAAAGCAATTTGCGATTTTATTGGTACAGTTACAACTCTTGTTCAAGTACGAGGCGTCAATTCTTGTGGCTTTAATATTGCAAACATTAATATAAACATAACCCGATTGACCGAACTTTCTTTGTCGAAATTAAAAATAGATTTTGATTCACTAAAAGCACGTTGTATCGAAAAGCCTTTCATCGATTCTACCTTGAGAATATGTAATTCAACTGATAAATCAAATTCACCGAGAAATGTTACAATCAATGCAATCAATTTGAAGATGCCCGCAATTTTCAAGCTGACTTACCCAACACTTCCAAAAGTATTAAAACCAGGTGAGTGCCTCAATGTTGACGTTAGATTTACCTCAAAAGACACTACTAATCAATATTACGATACTTTAAAAATATCTTCCGATGACAAATGTGCCCCTGTTTCAAATATTCCCATAAGTGGAAAAGTGAA
>CAYUZZ010000172.1:0-5447 GCA_964449505.1 uncultured Hyphomicrobiales bacterium
TATTGATATATTCTTCACTATATTTTTTTATATTGAGAACCTGATGAACAGAATAAATAGTGATAATTACCAAAAGCTGGAAACAGTATTACAGAAAAGGATATTATTGCTGGATGGTGGTATGGGAACCATGATACAGCGTTACAAGTTAGACGAGCAGGGTTACCGTGGAGATAGATTTAAAAATTACCAAAAAGATTTAAGGGGCAACAATGATTTGCTTGTACTTTCACAACCTCAAATTGTAAAAGAGATACACGAAGCATATCTTCTCTCTGGTTCTGATATAATTGAAACCAATACATTTAATGCAAATCCAATTTCACAGTCAGATTATGGATTGGAAGCTTTAACTTACGAAATCAATTTTAATGCAGCTAAAATTGTAAAGGAAGTTTGCAACACATTTTCTGCTAAAAATCCCCAAAAACCAAGATTTGCAGCAGGCTCTATAGGTCCAACAAACCAATCACTTTCCCTGTCACCCGATGTTAACCAGCCTGAATTCAGAAGGATTACTTTTAATCAACTTAGTGCAGCTTATTACGAGCAAGTAAGAGGATTGGTTGATGGTGGTGTTGACATAATATTAGTTGAAACTATTTTCGATACATTGAATTCAAAAGCTGCAATTTTTGCTATATCAAAGTATTTTAATGAAAAAAAGATTTCATTACCTGTAATGATATCTGGAACTATTGTTGATATGAGTGGCAGAACTTTATCTGGTCAAACTACAAAAGCTTTCTTGATATCAATATCACATACACCCAACTTGTTAAGTGTCGGGCTTAATTGTGCCTTGGGTTCATCTCAGATGAGACCTTTTATTGAAGAGTTGGCTCTAAATAGCAATGTCTTTACTAGTTTGTATCCTAATGCAGGCTTGCCAAATGAATTTGGTGCTTATGACGAATCACCAGAGTTTATGGCAAAAGTTGCTGCTGACTATGCAGATGATGGATTTATTAATATATTGGGGGGATGTTGCGGTACTACACCTGACCATATTTCGGCAATGGCAGAAGCTGTAGCAAACAAATCTCCTAGAAAAAGAGCAGTAATCAAACCATATCTTAGGTTGTCTGGATTGGAGGATTTGGTAGTTTATGAAAATTCTAATTTTATTAATGTGGGCGAGAGAACAAATGTAACTGGTTCTGCAAAATTTCGTAAATTGATAGAAGCCGATAATTTTGAAGAAGCACTCTCGGTTGCAAAGCAACAAGTGGAGAATGGCGCTCAACTAATTGATATAAATATGGACGAGGGTATGCTCGATAGCGAAGCATCAATTGTACGTTTCTTGAATTTAATCGCCACAGAGCCTGATATTGCGAAAGTACCCATTATGTTAGATTCATCTAAATGGAGTGTAATTGAATGTGGGTTACAGTGTATTCAGGGAAAGGGTGTCGTAAATTCTATTTCATTGAAGGAAGGTGTAGCATTATTTAAAGAACATGCACAAAAAATACTTAGTTATGGTGCTGCTGTAATTGTGATGGCATTTGATGAAAAGGGTCAGGCCGATTCATTTGAAAGAAGAATTAATATTTGTCAGCGTGCATATAGAATTTTAACTGAAGAAGTTGGTTTTCAGGCTCAGGATATTATTTTTGACCCTAATATATTAACTATTGCAACTGGTATAGAAGAGCATAATAATTATGCAATAGACTATTTGAAGACATGCAAATGGATAAAATCAAATCTTCCTTTGGCTAAAGTAAGTGGAGGTGTGAGCAATTTATCATTTTCTTTCAGAGGAAATGATAAAGTAAGGGAGGCCATTCACTCTGCATTTCTTTATCATGCTGTACAAGCTGGTATGGATATGGGAATTGTCAATGCAGGGCAATTGGAAGTTTATGAAGAAATTGACAAAGAGCTTTTAGAATTAGCCGAAGATGTCATTTTCAATAGAAGGTATGATTCTACTGAACGTTTGGTCAATTATGCCGAACATAATATTAAAAGTGGAGAAATCGCCAAAGTAGAAGAAGAATGGCGTCATCTTCCGGTTGAGGAAAGATTAAAGCACTCTTTGATAAAAGGAAATATTGACTTTATTATTGAAGATACAGAAGAAGCAAGACAAAAATATCATAATCCTCTTTTGGTTATCGAAAAACCTTTGATGGATGGTATGGGAATTGTTGGTGATTTGTTTGGTGCTGGAAAAATGTTTTTGCCTCAAGTTGTAAAAAGTGCCCGTGTAATGAAAAAGTCGGTAGCTTATCTGATACCTTATATTGAGCAAGAATTGAAAAAAGGTCAGAAACAAAGTGCTGGCAAAATTCTTTTAGCTACCGTAAAAGGTGATGTACATGATATTGGTAAAAATATTGTTGGCGTAGTTCTTGCGTGCAACAACTTTGAAATTATTGACCTTGGGGTAATGGTACCAGCCGAAAGAATCCTTGAGGAAGCGAGAATTCATAACCCAGATATCATTGGCTTAAGTGGGCTTATTACACCATCACTTGATGAAATGGTGCATGTGGCAAAGGAATTGGAACGGAATGGATTCAAACAACCCCTTTTGATTGGTGGTGCCACTACTTCCAGAATTCATACGGCAGTTAAAATTGCACAAAATTATTCCCAACCTGTAATTCATGTCTTGGATGCCAGCAAGAGTGTACCAGTAGTTTCAAATTTATTAAACATCAATTCAAAAGATGAATTCGCCCAAAATATAAAAACCGAGTATGATAAGTTAAGAGAAAATCACCTAAAAAGCCATGGGAATTCTAATCTTGCATCATACTCCGACTCGGTACAGAGTAGATTTCAAATAAATTGGGAAGATGAGATAATTTTACAGCCAAAGCATTTAGGTATATTTTCGGGCACAAATTACGATTTAAAAGAAATTCGTAAATATATTAATTGGACTCAATTTTTTATTACTTGGGAGATTAAAGGACGCTATCCTCAAATTTTTGATAATCCAGAAAAAGGAACTGAGGCAAAGAAATTATTTGATGATGCAAATGCAATGTTAGATGAAATAATCGGAAATAATTTAATTCAAGCGAATTATTCTTATGGAATTTTGCCAGCAAATTCAATTAACAATCAGGATGTTGTAGTTTATTCTGATACTAATAAAAATACTATTTTGACTACTTTCAATTTCTTGCGACAACAGCATCAAATAAAGCAAAACAATCCTAACTTGTCTTTGGTTGATTATATCGCCCCAAAAGAAAGTGGATTGACGGATTATATTGGTTTCTTTATTGTTACTGCTGGTATTGGTGTTGAAGAATTATCTGAGATATATTTAAAAAATCATGATGATTATAAATCGTTCATGATTAAAATTCTTGCCGATAGACTTGCTGAAGCATTCGCAGAATTATTGCACGAAAAAGTCCGTAAGGAATATTGGGGATATGCAGCTAAAGAGGAGTTAATAGTTGATGATTTACTTTCAGAAAATTATCAAGGCATTCGTCCAGCAATTGGCTACCCTTCCATTCCTGACCATTCGGAGATTACCAAAATAATGGATTTGATTGGCGATGATAACACGATATTGAATATTGGAATCACTGAAAATTATATGATGACACCCGCAGCATCGGTTAGTGGTTTATACTTTGCAAACAAAGCTGCAAGGTATTTTGCTGTTGGTAAAATTAAGAAGGAGCAGATGGAATCCTATTTAGATAGAAAAGGAAGTAACCGTCCGGTGATAGAAAAACTTTTAAATCATTATCTTGCAGACTGATGAAAACTGAAGAATTAAAAATCAGTAAAAATAAAGTGGCAAGGCTTTTGTATTTAGTACTTGGTTTCTTTTTTATTGGTATGGGAATCATTGGAATTTTTCTCCCTGTTTGGCCTACAACTATTTTTATCCTTTTGGCAACATGGAGTTTTTTACGCAGTTCAGAAAAATGTTATTATTGGCTTACCCGCAATAAGTACTTCGGTAGAATCATCTTAAATTATAGACTTTATGGTGGGATTGAAAGAAAGACCAGAACAAAGTCAATTATAATTCTATGGTTAACTCTTCTTTTGTCTATAATGTTGGTTAATGCAATTTGGATTTGGTTATTATTGATTGCTGTTGGGATTGGTGTAAGTTGGCATCTTTTATCTTTGAGATTACTCACAAATGAAGAAATTGAGAGATTGAATTATGAATTTGACCAATAGAGAAGACCCTGATTTTGAATTACTTTTTAAATTAGCATTAGATTCAAGAGCAAATGCTTATTCGCCCTATTCAAATTATAAGGTTGGTGCTGCCTTGATTGACGATAACGGAAATCTTCATACAGGTTGCAATGTTGAGTCCGCTGATTATACTCTTACTACTCATGCCGAAATGCTTGCTATAGATTCTATGGTAAAATCGGGATGCCTTAAAGTAAGAAAGTTGTTGATAGTATTGGAATCATCTAACAAACCTGCCACTCCTTGCGGTTTATGTCGTCAAAAAATGATTGAATTTTCTGACGAAGACCTGAAAATAATATCGGTAAATATTGATTTCAAAGGCGAGATACAAAATATTTATGATTTTACTCTTGGTGAACTTTTACCTTACAATTTTAATTCCTCATTTCTTCATATAAGCAAATGATTTTACAATACATCATATTATTAGTCCTAATTTTGCTGTCTGCAACCTTTTCTGGTATGACCTTAGGTATGTTCAGCCTGAGTATAACATCTCTTGAAACCAAAATAAAATTGGGGGATATTAGAGCAAAGAAAGTTTTTCCGCTTAGGAAGAATGGCAGTTTATTACTTACAACCCTCCTATTTGGTAATGTTGCAGTTAATACTGCAATTGCCATTATTCTTAACAGTGTAGCGAGTGGATTTATTGCTGGAATAATTTCTACAATTGTGATTGTATTGTTTGGTGAAGTTCTGCCGCAAGCCCTATTTGCAAGGCATGCGTTAACATTTGGCTCTAAAATGGTATGGTTGATTAAATTTTTTATAATAATATTTTATCCTTTTGCATCGCCTATTGCATATATTTTGGATAAATTTCTTGGCAAAGAAAGTCCAGTATTATTTTCGAAACAGGAGTTTTCCGAAATAATTAAACACCACGAAGATGCCCCCGAATCAGTAATTGACTCTGATGAAGAAAGAATTTTATTGGGTGCACTATCATTCTCCGATAAACAAGCATACGAAATAATGACACCAAGAACGGTGGTTCATTATCTAAACAAAAATTCGAAATTTTTGGATACAACAATTGATGAAATCAAATCCAAGGGATTCAGCAGAATACCCATCTACGATGAGGGTCCTGATAATATTATAGGAATACTGTTTGTAAAGGATTTAATAGGTATAAATTTAGATCCGGAGTCAACAATAGAGCCCTATATCAGACGAGACAATTTGATTTTCATAGAATGGCAGGATAAATTAGACAAAGTTCTTAATTTAATGGTTAAGAA
>CAYUZZ010000173.1:0-5436 GCA_964449505.1 uncultured Hyphomicrobiales bacterium
AAATCTCCGGGCAACAGCTTTCTGATTTAAGGCGTGGAAAATACTAATTCTTGGCATTTCAGGTCTTCCGGAATAACGTGATATATCGTCCAATTCATCAACCACCACTGGGTCAACAATAAAGGACTCCGACTCTTTACCCACAGATTTTGAAATCTCGTAGGCAAGAATTCCCCCCAAATTAGATGCATGTTCACCAAGAACTCCTCTTTTCAGATCTTCTATCATGGCTTGGTTTACGCGATAAACACCACCCGGAATTGGCTTTAATAGTCCGCCCCTTCCCACAAAAGCATCTATATCGGTTATACTTTCACTATTTTCGGATAAACAATCTAAAATTACTTTTTTGCGAAAATCATACTGATCGATGATACTTGGATATATACACAACTCATCAACACTATGCCTTAATGTTTTTACATAGTCTATCACTGTGCCGTTAAACACAGCAATTTTGGTTGATGTGGATCCTGGGTTGATGGTAAGTAGTCTCATTTTTCCCTCACTTCCTAATATGATGCTGCAAGAGCAATTGACATTAATTTGCTTTTATCAGAATCTGCTCTTGACGTTAAGACTATTGGCACAGCTGCTCCAAGTATGATAGCAGCAACAGTGGCTCGTGCAAAATATGTAAAACTCTTGTATAGTGCATTGCCCACTTCTATGTTTGGGGCAACTATCAAATCAGCATCACCGGCAACATCACTTATAATTCCCTTATGCGATGAAGCTTCCCGCGAAATGGCATTATCAAAGGCAAGTGGTCCGTCTATCAAACATCCTTTTATTTGCTTCCTTCTGTTCATCATGGTTATAGCTGCAGCATCTATTGTCGCCTGCATCTTGGGATTTACTCCTTCGATTGCGGCTATCAGAGCTACCTTCGGTTCATTAATTCCCAAATTGTGGAAGCAATGAACAGAATTTTTGATAATAGACACTTTCTCGTTTAAATCGGGTGCAACATTTTGAGCTGCATCTGTCAGAGCAACTAATTTATGATATGCAGCCAATTCAAAAAATCCAATATGAGACAGCAAATCTCCGCTTCTTAGTCCACTATCCTTATTTAAAATTGCTCGAAGATATTCAGCTGTTCCTACCATACCCTTCATAAGTATTTCTGCATGCCCTTCTCTTACTAATGTTACTGCCAATATTGCAGATTTTGCAGGTTCATTCTCATCGAGTACTTCAAATTTTGAAATATCAAATCCAATTTCATCTGCTATACTCTGAATTTTCAATCTATTTCCAATTAGTATCGGCTCAATCAAGTTTTCGCCAACAGCATCTCTTATAGCCATCAAAACGGGGCTATCTTCTGCTGCTGCAACGGCAATTCGTTTTCGCGATTTATTTTTTGCTAATTCTATGAAGGCATTTAGTGATTTTAACTCCATATTGTCCTCATTATTGACATTTATTTCACATTAAAATATATATTTTTAACAAATATACCAAAAAATAATTGAAATTTGTAAACAATCTTAATTACGTAAGCGACTTACGGGCAAAAAGTTTGACAAGGGGGAGATTAGTCTTTCGATGTAAGCCAGAGAATCTACTTGGTCGTCGTGCTTACCATTTGGAAATTCAAGTAATTCCCTTTCAAATTCAGCAAGCCAGGGTGCATTAATATTAAAATAAACAATCCCCCTTTCTATTTTTGCAGCCATAGGTAAAGACCTGCTTATTTTATCCTTATCTGCTTTTAGTTTAACAACCGGGAGCCCTTCCCTAATTGCACTTTCAATCAATGCTATCTGGTATTGAACCGATTCGATACCTATAATTTTTGGCTTATATTTTAAATCTAATTCTTTGATAAAGTCCAAATGACCGCTTGCTTGCATCTTTTTCCTTTTCACATCAACTATTAATATCTGCCCAGTATTAGTTCTTGAAGCCACCACTGCAACAGTATAGTCTGCAAGTTCACTTACTGAAACAGCCAAGTCAATACTGATAAATGTATCCAATGAATTTATTTCAACTGACAGTGTTCTATCGTTGTCCTTGATGTAATAGAAAGCACCCTCCGCAAAATAATATTTAAAATGTGTTCTTTGGAAGATGCTACCGTCTTTTGGTGTCGGATGTTGCTGATATAGTGCCGAAAACCAGTAATTACCTATCATATCCTTTGTGCTTTTTAATTTTTCCAAGTCAAACCTTTGTTCCCAAAGTGGCTCTCCTATATTTCGGTAAAGAATATCATCAGATTCGGCAATTGCCGGCAAACTTATCTGCTTCCATTCCCTGGAAATATCGTCATTCTCCATAATTCTACCTACCAAATCATCTTGGTGCCAACGGGTCATAATAATGATAATCGTTCCATTGGGCTCCATTCTGGTGTAGCAGGTTGACAAAAACCAATCCCAAATTTTATTTCTTATAGTTGGACTATTTGCCTCTGTATCATTTTTTACAGGATCGTCAATTATAAATAAATCGGCACCCTTGCCGGTTATTGGTCCACCAGCACCGGCTGTGCTCATACCACCACCATAATTTTTAATTAGGAAGGAAGACGTTGAACGGGAGCTTTCATCCAATTCCAATCCAAAATATTCTTTTCCGTAGTCGCGGAGCAAATCTCTCACTTTTTTTCCCAAACTTACAGCGAAAGTTGCTTCGTAAGAGCTTAGGATAATCCTTTTATTTGGGAAATGTGCCAAATACCAAAATGGAAGGTACTTAGATAGTAATTCAGATTTACCGTGGCGGGGTGGCATATTTATAATCAATCTACCGTTGCCCTCTATTTTTTGTTTTTGTAATTATTCTATCAATTAATTGCAAATGAACAGGATATTTATAATTTCCATTGGATACTCTCATTGCAGTTATTCCCGGGCTAATTAATTCTAATTCCTGAATTAATCCAAATGCAGTATAATTATTTAATTTTTTCTTTATCAATATTTTTTCCAAATTGATTTTTTAAAAAAACCAAAAAAACAATTTGATGCGTTATAACCTTACAATCTGATTTAATTTGAATTTCAAATGAAATGTACTGGCCTGTTGAAATAGTAAGGAACTCAATATCACACAATAATGTCTAATATTAAAAATCTACATTATTCCCTTTGTCAACAAAATCATTAAACTTTATGCCACTGTTAAAATAATTATTTATTATCTTTGTTAAGAATATATGAATTTCACAATTTTATTAAAGGAAAAAATATGTCAGCACTTATTTTAAATCTTCACTATCAGACACCTGAGGTTAATAAGATTCAGAAAGTGGTTAGTGCACTTCGTGATGGAGCAGTAATTTTGTATCCTACCGACACACAATACGCTTTTGGATGTGCTCTGTCTAATAAGGAAGGAATTGAGAGAATCAGGCAAATTAAAGGAATAAATGAAAACCATGCCATGACTTTCCTTTGCGATTCATTATCTAATATATCGGAGTTTGCAAAAATCAACGACGAAGCTTATAAGTTAATTAAAAGATTAATACCGGGTCCTTTTACTTTTATTTTACCAGCGTCTAAGCAGGTTCCCAAATTTGCTCAAAATGCCAAGCGCAATACAGCCGGTATTAGAGTTCCAGACCACAATCTGTCACAAGCCCTGCTCAAAGCAATGGAAACTCCAATCATAGCTATTTCTGCCCGTATTCCAGATACTATGCCATCGGTTGATGCAGATGCAGTTGTTGATAGTTATTTCAAACTTGTCGATATCGCAGTGTTATCAGATGAATACCATTTTGCAGGAGAATCTACTGTAATAGATTTGACAGGTGATGAATTTCAGATTTCACGAGAAGGTGCTGGTATGGATAAATTAAGTCAGTATGTAAGAGAGTAGAATGGCTAAGGAAAAGCACCCTGTAACACCTGCTATCAGAGAATTGAGAGATGCTAAGATTCAATTTGAAGCAATGGAATATGAATATGAAGAAAAGGGCGGTACATCACAAACCGCCCTCGAATTAAATATTGACGAGCATTCGGTAATCAAAACCTTGATATTCAAAGCTGATAATAATCTAATATGTGTTCTGATGCATGGCGATAAAGAAGTATCGGTAAAAGAGCTTGCAAGAATAATAAATGTAAAAAAAATTGAACAGGCGGACGAAAAAACTTCGATGAACGCTACAGGATATCAATTTGGTGGAACAAGCCCATTCGCTCATCGCAAAAAAATGCCCACCTACGCTGAATCGACAATATTTGAGCTACCTTTTATCTATATTAACGGCGGTAAGCGTGGATTTATAATAAAATTAGCTTCTGAGTATCTTTATACTTTGTTGTGTCCAATTAAAGTAAAAGTTGCTATATGATTTATATAAAATATTCTATTATATTCTTGTTTTTTGTATTTACAATCACTAATGCAAAAGAGCCATTAGCTGCTTTTAAATTAGATTCCCTTTGGTATGTGATCGATGATGAAGGGCTTACTATGCTCAATCCTTTAACAATAAAATCCATTTCTGCATATAGCGAAGGGTATTTTTTGGTTAAATTTGATTATAAAGGACAGCCCAAACAAGGTTTTATGACAATGGACGGTCAGGTTGCCATGCTCGATTTTGACGAGGTAAGACCTTTTAAGGAAGGAATGGCTGCAGTTGGCAAAAAAATTGATATTACTGCTGATTCTTCGTTAACATATTACGGATATATCAATAATAAGGGCGAAATGCCTATAAAGCCCATATATCTGGAGGCATTCGATTTTTCTGATAGCTTAGCTTGGGTAATGAATTTTGAAAAAAGAGGATATATTGACAAAAATGGCTTATTCAATATCGAATACGTTGGCAATTTGGGCTTTGGGAACAGCTTCAGCACTGGATTTGCTGCTTTTGTAAATGATAGTATCCGATTCGGTTATATTGATAAAAATGGCAAAGTTGTTATCGATTTTAGATTTGATGAAGCGGGTGATTTTGTTGAAGAAATGGCGAAAGTTAATAATCTGGGTTTTTGGGGCTATATAGATAAAAAGGGGCAGCTCATTGTAAAGCATTCTTACGATTTTGCCAATAATTTTTCTGAAGGATTTGCTTTTGTTGGTATCCCCGATACAAATATGGCTTCCCAAAAGTGGTCCTTGATAGCGAAAAGCGGTGCCCGAATGTTCGATTTCAAATATAATGATATCAGAAATTTCTCGGAAGGGATGGCATGTGTAGCATTGGGACGTTTATGGAAATTTATCGACCCACAAGATAATCAGCTTATTAATGAGTTGTTCTACTATGCCGATTCATTCAAAAATGGGCTTGCTTTTGTGATTAAATTAGACCAAAAAAGTATGGGTTTTATTAATCCTTTAGGTGAAATGATGGTTGAAATTCCGGTAGATGCAAGCGAAGTAATTGATTTGAGATGGAACAGAAAGGTAAAATAAAATGGTTCAAAATGATTTAATTTTCTGCGAGTGTTAATA
>CAYUZZ010000174.1:0-5423 GCA_964449505.1 uncultured Hyphomicrobiales bacterium
AATATATATAGATTTATTAAAATAAAAGCTATCAGAAGGGATAATAATTTCCTTCTTAATTCAACCGGACTGGAAATAACAAGGACTAGTACCAGCATTAGTGGGAGCAAACCTTCGTAGTATATATTAGTTGAAATTTGCTTAACAGGATAATTGCCTTCTCTAGTTTTTCTGTCATAAAAAGTAGTATTTACCATTATCTCGCCAACTACTTCAGCTCTTGGAATTACTTCAACATTCCTTTTTAAAATATAATCTTTATTGATATTTTGCTTAAAATATTCGTTGCCAATTCGAACTATAATTGATTTATATTGCTCCGCAATAAATGTTTTGGAAACAAATAGAAGAATAATCGATGATAGTACGAACATTACCGAAAAAAACAGCACTGGTTTCCCTATCATTTTATCGTGATAATTCATCTTTTTGCAGACCATTTAATACTAACACCCAGTAATACCACTGATAACAAAATAAAAATAATGGGGAAATATACAGTGTGATAAACATCAAATTCTGCAGTATTATATTTTTGAATATAAAACAATATTACAATTCGTAGGAAATTAAGCAAATATAGAAATACTGACGAGACTATCATTGGTAGCCACTTTTTTTTAAGGGAAATAGGAATTGCAAACAAGCCTGCAAGCAAAATTACTATAGGCTCGGTGCCCTCACATCCAAATGAAAGGACCATAGATGTATCGTAGGAAGAAATTACCGGACCAGCGGCACTTGTGTTGCCACCAAATATATTTATAAAAAACGAGCCTATATGTGCAGTAATAGTAAGATATGTCTCGAAATACTTATCATCACTAACAGCCACAATTAAATAAAATAAGGCAATAATCCCCAAGAAGATCCCTAAAAACCTAAGTACCGGCTTCAATGATTTTTTTTCAACTTGACCTTGACTCGCTTTTTTTTTCTGACTATTTTTCATCAATTAACTTGTAAAAAAATTTTAATTAATCAAAATTACGTACTAATGATATGGCTTTTTCTAATATTTTAAGATATTTTTTCTTAGCAATTTCTTCAGCCCCTAATTGACGGGTAAAGTTATTGATATATTGAGAATCAAGCAATAAAAAATCTCTTTCTTCAAGCCGTCTTATCAGCATATAAAAGGCAGCTTTGGCAGCATCATTCTTTGTGTTGAACATAGATTCACCAAAGAATGCACCACCGATTGCAACTCCATAGAGTCCGCCTACAATTTCACCATCCATCCATGTTTCGATTGAATGAGCAAACCCCAAATGATGCAGTTCTGTATAAGTATCGATAATATCATTACTTATCCAAGTTTCAGCCCTATTGGCACAGGAATTGACAATAAGTTCAAAGTTATTATTGAAGGAAAACGTGAATATTCCCCTCCTGATTTTCTTTATTGTTGATTTGTCAGTTTCTATTTTATGCAGTGGAAACACAGCCCTCCACTCAGGTGAATGCCAGTATATTTCTCCTTCCCGCGAATCTGCCATTGGGAAATAGCCCAATTTGTAAGCATTAATTACTATTTCTGTGTTAAAAATTCCATTCAATTGATTGTTGACAATTTATTATTGCTTAAATTCATTAAAAAGCAATCGCTTTCTGCTTTTCGTTTATCATATTGTCATAATCTGCCAAAAATTGCTTTAGCCCAGCATCTGTTAGTGGGTGATGCAAAGATTGCATTAACACTTTATAGGGAACAGTTGCAATGTCAGCTCCAGCCTTTGCAGATTGAATAATATGTATTGGCGTGCGTATTGAAGCAGCTATTATCAAAGATTCGTACTCGTGAATATCCCATATTTCGCATACTTCTTCAAGTATTCTATTGCTATCAACAGCAATATCATCTAATCTCCCCAGAAACAAAGATACATAGGACGCACCTGCATTGGCTGCAGCGATAGCTTGCGTCTGGCTGAATACCAAGGTAACATTGGTTGGAATGTCTTGTAGCGACAATTCTCTTACTGCAGAAAGCCCTGCTGGTATCATGGGAATTTTTATAACAGCATCCGGAAACCATGATAATATCTCCTCTGCCTCTCGCAGCATACCTTTGGTTTCTGTCGATATAACCTCAACTGATAAATGTCCACCCACTAATTTATAAATGTCAAGAATTCTCTGTTTAATGTCAATCGAAGCATCTTCCTTTGCCAAAAGCGATGGATTGGTTGTAATACCACTGATAAAACCAAGTTCCGCACAGTGGCGAATATGTTCTATATTTGCTGAATCAAGATATAATTGCATTTCTTCTCCGGTGAATAATTTGTTTACAAATATACGAATTTATTGATTTTCTTCATTAGTAATTACAATTTTAAAATGAATATGTGTTTGTTTTTTATATTCCTTTCTTGCTTTTCAAAGATATATTCCTTTACTTAACAGCCCCTCAAAGTTCAATAGGATAACTAATACCAAATGCTCTTGTTGCTGAATTATAACGCTTTTAACTTACTTTTTCGTATTTTTGATATTAATTTAAATTGAAATGAACACTATTTGACTATGTGGAATTTTATTAATAAACCCATATTTGCTCTTGCGCCAATGGAGGACGTTACCGACACTGTCTTCCGTGAGATTATTCTTGCTGTGTCCGACCCACATTACCTAAATATGGTTTTTGCCGAATTTACTTCTACCGACGGATTATGTCATCCCATAGGTAAAGACAGGGTGTCGCACAGATTGCTAATTACCGAAAGTGAACGTCAAATTCTAAAATCTAAAAACATTAAAATTATCGCTCAGATTTGGGGGTCCGACCCAGAAAAATTTTCCCAAGCCGTTAGAATTATTACAAATGAATATAATTTTGATGGTATTGATATTAACATGGGATGTCCAGTAAAGAAAATTGTAAAACAAGCATCTTGTTCCGAATTGATTAAATTCCCCGATTTAGCTAAAGAAATTATCATCGCTGCTAAGGAATCAACAACATTACCCATTAGCGTAAAGACAAGAACAGGCATCAAAGAGCACCAAACGGAAAAATGGATTAGTAATTTAATGGAAACAAAACCTGCTGCAATTACTCTTCATGCTCGTACTCAGAAAATGATGTCAGATTACCCAGCTGATTGGGAACAATTAAAAATTGCTGTGGAAGTACGAAATAGCATAGACAAATCCATTCCCATAATTGGCAATGGTGACTTGTTTAGCATTGAACAATGTTTTGATAAAATTAATAATTTTGGTGTTGACGGAGTAATGGTTGGACGAGGAGTTTTCAAAAATCCATGGTTCTTTAATTATCCCTTGTTACCGCATTCGAAAGAAGAAAAATTAATTCTCCTAAAACGTCATCTCGACCTATTCATCAAAACATGGGACTACGAAAAGAATCTCGCAATTATGAAAAAATTCTTCAAAATTTATACCTATGACTTCTTTGGTGCTTCTGATATTCGCGTTAAATTAATGGAAGCACACAAAGTGGAAGAAATTTACAATATTCTGCTAAGCGAAGGAATTGAATAAAAAAGGTGGTGGTGAGCTTATAATTGAGACAGCACCACTACCTTAAACTCTTTATTTTAATATATTATTTGGGTACAAATCTAACTTTACATTGAGATACATCAATTAAAATTACTGAATTCTAATATTTACTCCAGCTTGCAACCTTTTTTCATTTAGATTTTTATTTTTCTTTTTCAAAGTTTTTGCAGAAACTCCAAACTTCTTGGCTATTTCGGATAAAGTATCGCCTCGCCTTACTTTATAATATTTTGGTGTAGAGTTCACGTTCTTTTTCTGTGCCGAAGCACTACCCTGCGAAGCTCCGTCATCATTAATTTTTAGTCTGGTGCCAGCGAAAATTGTACTGCCACTAATCACATCTTCGTTCCAGCTTTTAATTTGATTTTCTGTAACACCATATTTGGCAGAAATAGTACCAAGCGTTTCACCTGATTTTACTTTGTGAATTATAGGCGAGCTTGTTGTAGATTGTCTTTTAGTAGATTCAGCAATATTTTCCATGTTATTATTGCTTAATATCTTTAGTTTTTGACCCTTCAGAACCTTGCTATTTTTAATTTTATTCCATTTACGGAGGTCATTAATTTTCACATTGTAATCATCTGCAATCTGAGCTAATGTTTCGCCCTTTTTCACTTTGTGATATATTACTGCATCTTTCTTAAGCTTTTCCGTAGGCACTTCTCTTACCATATCGTTTGATTTGGTTTGAAATTCACCCTCAACGTAAAGGGATTGACCAGCTAAAATTTTATCCCCGTAGTTCAGGTCATTGATTTTACGTAATCTGGCAACATCCATACCATACATATTTGCAATATTGAAAAGAGTCTCCCCATTCAAAACTTTGTGTTTGGAGAATCTCTCCGTATTAACTAATCTCTGATTAGCTGGCTTAGTTGTCTCTGTTGGAGTTTCAGTTGCAATCTCTGGCTCGCTAATTGTGACGGGTATTCTTAGTTCCTGGCCTTTTTTAAGACGAGACTTAGTACTTGCCACATTATTAATTCTTGCAAGATCATTTGCCCTTATACTATACCTTTTGGCTATCGATGCAATGCTTTCTTTATTTTTAACTATATGCGTTAAAAAAGGCTCTTTCTCTTCAGGTGCCAAATTGGCATAATTAGTAGAAAAAAGATTCAAACTATTCTTCGGAATTTTAATTTTGTATGGTAATCTGTCTGGAGGAGTGCAATTGAAAAGCAACTCGGGATTTAAATCTTTAATTTCATCAACAGTAGTATTTGCAGCCTTCGCAATAGCGTCCAAGTTAACGGGCTCGTTTAACGAGTATAAATCGTATTCGTATTTTTCGTGGAATTTTAATGAATCAATCTTAAATCCGTATGATTCGGGGTCTAAGGCAAGTTTTGCTGCGGAAATGAATTTTGGCACATAAGCTCTTGTTTCACCAGGTAGTTTTTCCCTAACTTTCCAATAATCAAGAGTGTCAGAATTTGTCCTTTTAATTGCCCTTGAGACACATCCCGCACCGCAATTGTAAGCAGCCATTGCTAAATGCCAATCCCCAAACTCGTTGTATAGGTCACGCAAGTGGCGCATCGCTGCTCGGGTAGCTTTTTCTGGGTCGCGTCTTTCATCAATAAAAATCGAGGATTTCCCATTCAAATCATACATTTCGCCTGTAGCCCTCATAAATTGCCACAATCCAACTGCTTTGGCAGATGACACAGCATTGGGATTCATACCGCTTTCTATCATGGACAAATAAATTATTTCTTGTGGTAAATCTTCGTCCTTTGCTATTTCGAGCATCATAGGAAACCATTTAGCACTGCGTTCAAGCCATAATTTAAAGATTTTTTTTCCGGTTCCGCGAGTCAAAAATTCGATGCTCTTTTGTACCGCACTGTTCTCCGTCAAAGGAATTTTAAGACTATCCGGAG
>CAYUZZ010000175.1:0-5420 GCA_964449505.1 uncultured Hyphomicrobiales bacterium
TTATCATAATTGTAGAATTATAGGCTCAGATGTTGAAATTCAGAATGCGAGACTGGTGCTTGCATTTACAGTTCTGAATATCTTAAAAAACGGATTGAATATTTTAGGTGTTTCTGCACCAAACAAAATGTAAAATTAATAATTATAGGATATAAAATGAAATTACCGATAATTGCACAAAATCATTCATACAAGGTTGACCTCGAACCGGGTACATATTGGTGGTGTGCTTGTGGTCAATCAATCTCGCAGCCTTTTTGCGATGGAACTCATAAAAATTGTGATATTACACCTGTTGAATTTACAATCGAAACAAAGAAGATTTATTCAATTTGTGGCTGTAAACATTCCAAAAAAATACAATTTTGTGACGGTACTCACAGAGATTTAGTGATTCCTGAAAGCAAATAAGGTTAAAGGTAAGCTACGGGAGCAAGACAATTTTTATTTTAGTTTTGCTCCCAAAATGCTCCTAAAAATCAGTTTTCAACTAATTCGAAAATCAAATTAAAATCAGTTTTAAATTCTGCATAATTCAATGGTGAATTTCTATTTAAATAAAATAACAATAAACCATGCACTGCATAATCAATGAGTTTGAGCTGAATGCTTGAAAGAGTCGATAGCGATAAAAAAGGATCCTTTAAACCAAATAATATATTCTGAATTTCATTGCTTTTTGTTAACATAAAATTTGGTTCAAGAAATAATAGTTGATATATACCAGTGTATTGGATAAAATACTTAGTGTAATAGCTGTAAAATTTGAAAATATCAGATTTTTCTGTATTATCCCCAGAAACACCCTCGCTAACAAATTTAGACAAATCATCTATAAAACTCGAAGTACATTGTAGCATTAATTCATTCAGATCTTTGAAATAGGAATACATAGTTGCAGGTGAGTAACCAGCTTTTTCCGATACATTCCTTACATTAACAGCTTTAAAACCCTCGCTCATAATAATTTCTTTCGTTGAATCAATAAAATAATTTTTAATTCTTGATTCTTTAATATCTTTTTTATTCATGTTTGCCTTTTTGTGATTATTTGTAAAAATTAAGAAAATATGTTTTTGCAAATGAAACATAGGACAAGTATTTTATGAGATTTTGTTAACCATATTCCAAATAGCTTAAACATAACGCTGTATTAATAAATGAACAATGTTACAAATATAACAATGTTGTTTCAATTCACGAAATTTATTTTTTGAATCATATTTTCCATCTACATTTTCCATTTTATATTACAACCAATACTTGGTTTCTGAATTTCAGGAATAATTTGCTTTTTCAAAATGGAATCAAGCACTGATATAATATCAGCTCCCGTTGGGCTTATTCCGTTATTGGGTCTGGAATCATCGAATTGACCTCTGTAAACAAGAGTTAATTTTTTGTCATAAATATAGAAATCAGGAGTGCAAGCTGCCTTGTAAGCTTTGGCGGTTTCCTGAGTTTCGTCATATAAATATGGAAATTGATATGAAAGTTCTTTTGCAACAATGATCATATTCTCAGGCGAATCCTCAGGGTAATTAACTGAATCATTGGAATTTATAGCAATAAATGAAATTCCATACCCTGAATAAATATTCGAAACACTTACCATTGCTTCATTGATGAGCTTTACATAAGGGCAATGGTTGCAAATAAACATAATGACAGTCGCAATATCAGATTTCAATTCATCTAAAGACAGGAATTGTTTTAGTAGGGGGCTATATAGATTAAAATTGGGTGCTTTGCTTCCCAAAGATACCATATTTGAATAAGTCGCAGCCATTAAATTATCCTTTTTTAATATAACAAACATATAATATTTTAAAACGTCTTAATGGTAAATAAATGACAAATTAATTATGACAATCACAGGAATTATTATATTTGTAAGTATTATAACAATAATATTTACAATGCTTGATATATACACAATATCCAAATTATCGAAATTTTCTAAACAAAATAATTGGAATCCTAATATTATTATTGCTATTTGGGGTATTTCTGCACTTTCATTTATTTTGTGGATATATTTAATAATAAACCGCTTTAATGACCCACTGATTGATAATACGACTTCACTCATTTTTCAATTTGTATCTATTTGGTATTTGCCCAAGATTTTGATCAGTATTATCCTTCTACCATTTGATTTTGTAAATTTTTTAAAAAGAACTATATATTCACATATAAAAAAAGATAAAGTAGTTTCTATTCACAAGTCAAATGAATCTATTAAAGGCCGAAGATTATTCGTCCAGAACACTGCTCTGGGATTTGCTGGAATACCATTTTTATTAGCTTTCAAGGGTATAATTTTAGATATTGATAATTTGCAGATATTTAGAGAAAATATACAACTTCATAAGTTACCCCAATCTCTTGATGGCTTAAGAATTATTCAGATTTCTGATATACATTTTGGGTCTTTTCCTGATAAACGCACAATTAAAGAAATGTGTTACCAAATCAATGGTCTTAATGCAGATATAATTTTCATTACAGGTGATTTTGTAAATTTCTCGCAAAAAGAATTGATACTCGGAATTGAAGAACTTGGACAATTAAAATCCAGATATGGAATTTATGCCTGTCTTGGTAACCACGACCATTATATGAATGCAGATGAGCATGAGCAATTAATCAAGATTATTAAGAATAATAACATACAACTTCTTATAAATGAAAATATTACATTGAACATCAATGAGAGTAAACTGAATATTGTTGGAGTTGATTATAGCGGTCATAGATTAAATTATGCTGACTGGGGCAAATCATTTGATGGTATTTCCCCATTAAATACTACTATTCTGCTTTGTCACGACACTAAAAGCTGGGATCAAAGCATAATTGGAAAAACCTGTGCCGATTTAACCCTGGCAGGTCACACACATGGTGGACAGGTTGCTTTTGAATTATTTGGACAAATATTATCACCTGCACAGTTTACATATAAGCAGTATGCAGGTCTTTATAGGAACAGAGATCAGTATTTATATGTCAACAGGGGGATAGGAACATCAGGTCCGCCAATTAGATTATTTATGAATCCTGAAATTACATTAATAACACTTAAAACAAGCGAGAATTTAGCAGTATCAAATCAATGAAATTTTCTCAAATCGAAATAATTTAGAATCAATCAAATAATACAAAAATTTGAGATTAACAACATGAATGAATTCCAAATTGATTGAATCCACATAAAAATAGTTTTGATTGCGAATTATTAAACAACACAAATTTCACATAAAAAAAATAATTTAATTCATCATTTATAAATTGCTTAGAATATATGTACATTTAAGTACCTAAAAAATCATAGCACTTATTTTAATGAAAAATTTAAATTCGAGATAAGTAAAACATATAATAGACGAACCTAAAAATTATATATTTTATTATTTCAAAAAAAAATGTTACTTTGCCAATGTTAAATTTGCATAAAAATTTTGGTTGAGTATGTTATCTGAATTTGGCGTAGTTCTAATATTTCTAATTGTAGGGGTTTTGTTTGTAGCAGCAGGTATTTACACATCTGCCCTAATACGCCCCAGCAGACCCAGCTCAATAAAAAACACAACTTACGAATCTGGCGAACAGCCTATAGGGTCACCTTGGATTCAATTCAACAATAGATTTTATATCATAGCACTTGCCTTTATAATTTTTGATGTAGAATTGGTTTTACTATTTCCTTGGGCGACAGTCTATAAACAATTAGGTTGGTTTGCATTTTGGGGCATGATTTTCTTTGTTTTTGTACTTGGCTTGGGATTAGCTTATGACTGGTTGAAGGGATTATTAGATTGGGAAAAACCAAAACCCTATATACCTAAATTAAGCGATATGATAATAAGCAGAAAACAATACAAAGAAAAAACAAATATTAATAATAAAGTCGGTGAGTAAAAATGGGTCTTTTAAATAGATTAGATGAGCCCTATAGGGGAGATGGCTTATTCTTGGGAACATTGGAGGATTTGTTAAATTGGGGACGAAGCAAGTCTGATTGGTATCTGCAATTTGGTTTGGCTTGCTGCGCTATTGAATTTATGGCTCTTAATGCCTCTCATTTTGATTTGATGAGATTCGGCTCAATTCCAAGAACAAGTCCCAGACAAGCTGATTTTATCATCGTATCGGGTACTGTAACATTGAAAATGGCAGACCGTTTAAAAACATTGTACGAGCAGATGGCTGAACCAAGATACGTTATTTCTATGGGTTCTTGTGCCAATTCTGGGGGTCCATATTGGGAACATGGTTATCATGTTTTGAAGGGTGTTGACAGAATAATTCCTGTTGATGTATATGTACCAGGTTGCCCACCACGTCCTGAAGCTTTTTTTGAAGGTATGATTAAATTGCAGAAACTAATAAGCACTCAGGCAATTTTTCGTAAACGCGAAAAAATGTCAAAAGAAGAACTTGATGCACTTGAGCTTAGAAACAAAAAGCATCAGGAATATACAGACAGATTAATGAAAGAAATTGAATCATATAAGAAGAATCCCGAATTACAGCAATATACAGATTATTCAATGGATTTCTTGAAAATAAAGAAACAGGGTTAAAATTATGGAATCGAAAGAAATATATGAGTTATTACTTAGAGAATTCTCAGATAATATTATAGAATTTAAAGATGAAAAGAATTTCGACCCTTTTATCAAAGTAAAACCTGAGATAATTACCGACCTATGTTTGTACCTTAGAGATGAACCCGAATTAATGTTTGACTATTTGGTAAATTTAACAGGTATGGATTATGGTAAAGAATTAGGTGTAGTTTATCATTTATACTCTATGAGTCACAAACATCGATTTGTAATTAAAATAGAACTAAGCCGTGAAAATCCTGAATTACCAACAGTTGAGCAAGTTTGGAAAACAGCAAACTGGCATGAAAGGGAAGCATTCGATATGTTCGGCATTGTATTTTTAGGTCATCCTTACTTAGTTAGAATACTTACTCCTGTAGATTGGGAGGGATTCCCCTTAAGAAAGGATTATCAAACACAGGAATATTATCATGGCATCAAAGTTCCATATTAATTTTGTAAATTATATAAATTTAATACAATGACAGAGAAAAAAATTTTAGATATTGATTTAACACCTGCAGAATCTGATAGAATGAGAGTGAATATGGGTCCTCAGCATCCATCCACTCATGGTGTTCTTAGATTGGAGGTAGAGTTAGACGGTGAAATAGTTACCGAGGTAGTTCCACATATCGGTTATCTCCACAGGTGCTTCGAAAAATCATGTGAGTATATGACTTATCCGCAAGTTATTCCTTATATAGATAGATTAGACTATATTTCTTCGATGAATAACGAGTGGCCGTTTGCAATGGGAATGGAGAAATTGTTAGGAATTGAAGTTCCCGAAAGAGTTGAATACAT
>CAYUZZ010000176.1:0-5393 GCA_964449505.1 uncultured Hyphomicrobiales bacterium
TTGATGATGGTGAAATTAATCGTGGATATATTGGCGTTTTCATTGATAAAGTAGATGAAGTTTTGGCAAAAGGGCTTGACCTTCCAAGTGTGAAGGGTGTTTTAGTTCAAGGATTGGTAGAAGATGGTGCAGCCAAAAAAGCGGGCATCAAAACTGGCGATGTGATTTTAGATGTCGATGGAAAGGAGGTTAATTCTCCTTCAGAACTTCAAAGTAGAATTGTGTTTTATAAAGCTGGCGACAAAGTAAATCTTTCTATTTGGAGGGATGGCAAGAAAATATCAAAAACCGTTACTTTGAAAGCAAAAGATGGAAAAGATATTACTGCAGAAAAAGGTAGAAGCACTGACAATAATAATGATTCTCCAAAATCTAATGAACCCGTTAAATTTGATGATTTGGGATTCTCTGTTTCACCAATTACCAACGATGTTAAGATAGAATTGGATATCGAAAGCGGTGTGTTGGTTACAGATGTCAAAAGACTATCTCCCGCTTCCGACCGTGGATTATTTCCCAATGCTGTTATTACAGAAGCCGATAGAAAAGTTGTCAAATCACCTGCCGACTTGAAAAAAATAATCGACTCCAAAAAAGAGGGTGAAGTAGTGATTCTGAATGTAAAATTTAAGGACAGAAGTCAAATTGTAGCTCTTCAAGTTTCAAAATAAATTCTATTATATTAAGTTATTTTATTAAATACCGGCTTATCCGGTATTTTTTTTTTCAATTTCCTAACGAAAATTAAAATTATGAACAATACTTAGTTGCTTTAAAATGTGCAATTTATTTTGATAGGTTTTCGTTAGTAAATAAAAAAAATATTTTTTTTGAATAATATTGGGACAAAAATTGATTTCGATTGTCTTAAATTATTTAGAATGACATTTTTTAAAAAACAATTTTGATGATATATGAAAAGAACCTATTCCTTGATCATTAGTTGCTCGCTAACTTTATTATTTATCAATAGCTTAGTAGCCAAACCACTTGTCATACCTTCTATCAAAGAATGGCAAGCTGAAAGTGGACATTTAATAATAAATTCTAAAGCGAGGATAATAATAGATCCCAATTATAATTCAGAACTTAATATTTTTGCTAATACTTTGCAAAAAGATTTGAAAGATTTGAAAAAATGGGATTTGCAAATTATAGTATCTGGTTCTCCAGAAAAAGGTGATATTTTTTTGACAGAAAATGCCAAGTTGATAATGTATGGAGAAGAATCCTATTCATTTTCAATTAAGGATAATATAGAAATTTCAGGATTTAAAGCAAATGGAACCTTCTGGGGAACTCGCACATTACTACAATTACTTAAGCACACAGATTCAATTGAATGTGGCAATATAATTGATTATCCAGATTATCCAGAGCGTGGGTTGATGATTGATTTGAGTAGGAAATATTATTCAATTCAATGGTTAGAGAATCATATTAGAGAATTATCTTACCTAAAGATGAATTTATTCCATTTACATCTTTCGGATAACGAAGGATTTAGAATGGAATGTAGCACTTATCCACAAATTCAGTCTGAGCAGAGATATTCCAAAGCTGAATTGAAAAATTTAATAGAATTGGCCAGCAGCTATAACATTGAAATTATTCCTGAGATAGATATGCCAAATCACATGAGTGCTATAATGAAGAATTTCCCTGATGCTTGGCTGATAGATAGTTTAGGAAATAATCTAGGCGAGTGTTGCATGGATTTTACTTTAGATACAGCGCGTAAAGTTGTAAGCAATATACTTGATGAATATTTGCCCTTATTCCCTGGTAGATATTGGCACATGGGTGCAGACGAATATATAACTAACTTCGATCTATTTCCTCATATAATCAAATGGGTAAAGCAAAAGTATGGAGAAAATGCACAACCCCAAGAAGCTTATTTTGATTTTATTAATTGGATTGATTCAACAGTTAAAAGTTATGGAAAAACACTTAGAACTTGGAATGATTGGTCTGATAATACTGCCGACCTTACATTCACCACATCAGTAAATAAGGATGTTGTGATAGATCATTGGCAAGGTAATTTCCCTCCACAGCGATTTATTGACGAGGGATATAGAATTAATAACTGTTCACAACGGCACATGTATTATTTCGTTGCAAATCCTTCAATAAATAATCCATTAATATATGAAGAGTGGACACCGCTCTTGTTTAGCAAATATGTAAATGTTGAAAATAAAAATAATAAAGTGCAGGGAGCCAAGATTGCTGTTTGGAGTGATTTGCCCGATACTGAAACAGAAACTCAAACTGCTAAAGCCATTCTAAAGGTACTAAGAATTGTAGCTCAGAAAACATGGAATTTTAATGATTCACCATTGGAATATAAGGATTTTGAATCTGAAATAAATCAAATTGGAGTCGCTCCGTTAATACAATATCCAGAGAATCCAATTCCTAATAATCTTGCTTACTTAAAGCCTATTTATGCCTCCTCAGTCGAATCCAATTCTGATGAATTCTCATCTGAAATGGCAAATGATGGAGACTATTACACCAGATGGGCTTCTCACCTAACCGATAAAGAATGGATATATATTGATTTTGGTGAAATAATTGAATTTACCCGTGTGAAGTTGAGATGGGAATACGCCTATGCTACACAATACGCACTTCAAATATCAAACGATACAGATAATTGGACTGATATTTATGAAACTTTCAATGGCAATGGAGAAGTTGACGACATAACAACTTTAAAATCTAAGGCAAGATATTTAAAGCTCGATTTTAGGAAGAGAGTAGCATGGAATGGTTATTCATTATGGGAAATTGAAGTTTACGATTCAAGTAAAATCAATTCATCATATTCTGAAACTTTATCAAGTTTTGGAAATATATCTCCTAACCCAGCTACAGACTATATTACAATAATTCAACCTTCCGATGGTTTTCTTGTTGAAATCTATGATGTGATGGGAGTTTTAATACAATCTACCAAGTTTAACCTTACCCAACACCCTCCCTTGATGGGCGAGAGGCTAAGAATAGATGTTGCGAATCTTTTCCCTGGTGTCTATTTTGTGAAAATAGGCGATAGATTTGAGAAGTTTGTAAAGATTTAAAACAAAAAATATACTAATAGTTATGGAAAAAAAATATTCTCCGTCAGAAGTAGAACAAATTCTTAAAATTGCTTTAAGGTCGAAAACTAATCAAGGGCATGTTAGTCAAGATAATATTTTCGAAATTGCAAGGGAGTTGAATATAGATGAGCGGGAAGTGCAATCGGCACTTCGTGAATTTGAAAGTAGATCGGATATAGAAGGGGTAAAATTGGAATTTATTAAAAAGAGAAAAAAGGATTTTATTGACCATTTCTTAAGTTACATTATAGTAAATTCATTTTTGTTGGGACTGAATTTTTTAACCCTTGGTCGTATATCATGGGCTATATTTCCATTATTGGGTTGGGGATTGGGGCTTGCTTTAGATGGCATTAATAAATTAAGATTTAATGAAGTTGAATTTGAAAAATATTATCAGAAGAAGATACGTCTCAGGACAAAGAGCAACTTCTCTGAATTGATTGACATAGGGCTGGACGTTGCTACGGGTGCTTTAAAAAATATTAAAAAAAGTGATGGCTGGAACAATAAAAGCGAAAAATATAATAGCAAATGGAATAAATCCGATACCAAGTGATTTACCAAAATTAAATTTACCGGAATATCCTTTTATATATTCTAATGATGATAAAAATATATTGATTTTAGATGAGCTAAGGAAAAAATTCCTAAAGTTAACTCCGGAGGAATGGATAAGGCAAAATTTTGTGAAATTTCTGATAAATAATCTGAAATACCCTGCCTCATTTATCAAAATTGAGCAAAAAATTAAATTGGATAATCTTACCAAAAGATGCGATATAATCATTTACGATAAAAATTTATATCCATATATGGTGGTAGAATGCAAAAACACTAAAGTTGAGATTAGCCAAATGGTTATTAATCAAATTGGTGTATATAATTCAAAACTAAAAGCCCCTTTTATCGTTATCACTAATGGCAATAATCATATTATATTTAATACTGATTTTGATAAAGGGAAAATTCAAATTTTGCAGAATTTCCCGGAGTATAAGAAATTTTAAAAAAGGTGAGCAATGTCGTTTTATTATAAACAAGGTAATTTACCCAAGAAGAAGCACACAACTTTTTACAAAGAAGATGGAATTTCTCTTTATAGGGAGGAATTAGTAAGTACCAAAGGTTTTTCGGGTGTATATACTAATAAATATCATTATGATATGCCTACAAAGACGCTTAGTTATAGCGAATTAGAATCGCTTCCAGAAGATAAATGGGAAAATGCCCCATTAGCTCATTTCCATTTTCCAACAGATAAACTTAAGAAAGAAGGTGATTTCTTTACTTCACGCATACCCTATTTACATAACGATAAATGCACAATCTATGCAGCCAGACCAAATTCAAATCCAAACTATTTTTACAAGAATGCATATTCTGCCGAGTATATTTTTGTGCATAGGGGTTCTGGTGAATTTCGAAGTGATTATGGAGTGTTACAATTCGAGGCTGGTGACCAAATAGTGGTGCCACACGGAACAATATATCAGATGTTTTTCGATTCGTTTGACGACAATAAACTTCTTATTGTTGAATCAATATCTGCATTCGAAATTCCAAAACATTTCAGGAATGAATATGGTCAATTAGAGGAGCATGCCCCTTACGAAGAAAGGGATTTTAAATTACCATTACTATCAAATTCCACTGATGAAAAAGGTGAGTATAAGATATTAATTAAAGCAGGGAAAAGGTTATTCGAATACATTCAACCCCATCATCCATTTGATTTAGTTGGTTGGGACGGTTTTCTATATCCATTCGCATTCAATATCAAGAATTATAATCCCAAAGTGGGTAGAATTCATTTGCCACCACCAGTGCATTTAGTTTTTACAACAGAACAGTTTGTGTTGTGTAATTTCAATCCACGTCCATTCGATTGGCACGAAAATTCAATACCCGCACCTTATTATCATTCAAATATTGAAAGTGCTGAGATGCTTTATTATATTGAAGGTGATTTTATGAGTCGCAAAGGAGTTAGTTCGGGTTCTGTAACACTTCACCCGATGGGAATACCGCACGGACCTCAACCTGGGAAAACAGAAGCATCTATTGGTACAAAGAGTACAAGTGAATATGCTGTTATGGTTGATACATTCGAACCCCTCTACCCCACATTAAATGTAAAGGAATGTATGGACGAAAATTATCCTTATAGCTGGTTAGAATAAATGACTATTAATTCAGACAATAAAAACGTCGCTTTAATTGAGATTTGCGGTTCGCACGATGAATGCCTTTATTCACAGGTTAAATTTCTAAGTGAAA
>CAYUZZ010000177.1:0-5388 GCA_964449505.1 uncultured Hyphomicrobiales bacterium
AATAATAAATTTATTTTTTCATTACTTTAAATCTTTTTCAATTTATTTTTTTTTAACCAAGTTCGAAAGATGTTATTCCGAAAATTTTATTAATATCAATTAGTGGTTCATATTTGCTATACATCCGTGCTGTTTCGAAAACCTTTTTCATGTCATATTTCATAGCAATATCTACCGCAGCTTGATTAATTTCGGGTACATCAAGATACACGATTTCATCAATAGCTTTTGATACGAGAGCTTTATATATTTCATCTGCTACCAAGGGGTTATCAGCGAATATAGGTCCAATTTTATAACCTTTTCGGCAAGGTCTTATAACCCCATATCCACGTATTTTCTCGTCGTAATATACAAAAGAATTGGAATGAACCATTTTTAGCCATGATTCAAGAAACTTTTCCCTCCTGGCAGGAAAGCAACTGGAATCATAATTCGAAATCTCTTCAATATCAATCACACTTGCATGGAAAACCTTGCTCGAATACTTGTAATGTCCACCAATGCCTTCGTATCTGATATTACGATAAGCTAGTTTGAATCCAATATTTTGATAATTATTAATTCTTGACAACACACCATCAATGCCAATGTTACAGTTTTTCAGATACTTAAGAGCTGCCAACCCGAGCATGGTGCCTGCTGGACCTTTTCTAAATTCTTTATCAATAATATAAAATCCGATAAACCCAAAATCTTTGGAATATTTGACAGCAGAAATGCAGCCTGCTACCCTCCCGTCAACTTCAGCTATAAAGAAACCATTCTCGTCGGTGTTGTAGAAAACTAAACCGTCATTAACACCAGGATTCCAACCTTCCCTGTAAGCAAGATA
This sequence comes from uncultured Hyphomicrobiales bacterium, assembly GCA_964449505.1. Lineage (GTDB taxonomy): Bacteria > Bacteroidota > Ignavibacteria > Kapaibacteriales > UBA2268 > JBDHXE01. Next base: position 836 of record CAYUZZ010000177.1, read on the forward strand.
GCTTGCTATCTCCACTTCCGCTAATTCCATCCTCCGAATTTTACAGTTCATACTTTGTATCAGAATTTAGTTATTTTAATTTTTTTTAGAAAAAATATATCTGCAATTTACAAAATTTCTTTGAAAAATAAACATAAATACAACAGAAAAGCAGTAAATAATTAAATATCTGATTGCCACTCTGGATTACAATTACAGATAATAAACGCTCGATAGTTCTCAGAATTAAAAAGTTAAAAATATAAACATTATTATTTTGTCATAATGATAGTATAATTCAATTTATTATCATTTATGCTACTTACTATCGACTATATTAAGGAAATTTTATCTAATGTAACAGACCCTGAAATCCCAGCCTTATCAATTGAGGACATTGGCATTCTAAGGGAAGTTATTATCAATCAAAATGAAGTTGAAATTGTAATTACTCCAACTTATTCTGGTTGTCCAGCAATGTATTTTATTGAAAATCAGGTGAGGGAAACATTAACAAAAGCCGGCATTCTCAATTTTAAAATCAATACTATATTGTCACCTGCCTGGACCACAGATTGGATGAGCGAAACAGCAAAAATGAAACTCAAGGAATCTGGGATTGCCCCGCCAATTTCCAATTCTAAACAATTTGACCAAAGCAACATATTTAATATTATTAAAATACCCAAAGATATAGAGTGCCCATTTTGCAATTCCAGGGATACTAAAGTTTTAAATGAATTTGGCTCTACTGCTTGCAAATCTTTGCATTTTTGCAATGAATGTCTTCAGGCATTCGACCATTTTAAATGCCATTAGATTTTCTCATCATAAATACAAATCCATTTTTAATATATAGCAATTTTAAGTCAGGGTAATCCTTTAGCATACTTAATCCCTTCTCATATTTTGCTGAGAAATATGCATCTTTATCAATTTTTCCTATCAGAAGATATTCCTCAAATTCATCTGAATCCATCATTTTGTATAATTTTGAATTCTCTAATCTCAATTTTCCATAAAAATACGGGGCATAGCTTTTGTATCCTATAGGCAAAAGGTAAGCATCTTTTTGACTGATACCACTAAAAAAGCTAATAGGTGCATTTTGCGTATATCCTTCGATTTTGGGGGCAAGTAGTGGTAAAATTAAAAATACTGAAATCGCCGTACTACCAAACAATATAATAAAACCTCTGATGAATTTTTGTAAATTAATCATAATTAGCGATATTATTAATCCTATAAAAAATACCACCCCTATTATCCATTCATATCCATTCCAGTAAACTTTCGACATAAGTACTTGTTTTGTGAATTCATCTTCTATTCGAGGCAAAAATAAATCAATATTCATAATTATTATCGGAAACCAAAAAAGTCCAAGTGATAGAAAAAGCCCGAGTACAGCAATTAGTATTGTTGAGGACAATTTCCATTTGATTTTGCCAATCGAAACATTATAAATGGTAAACGCTGCAAGAAAGGTAATGGGGAAATAGGATAGCGAAGAATAGTGCACTATCTTAGTTTTGACGACTGAGAATATCAACAATACTACAAAAAGTAATATTATGTTAAGTATTTTGAAATTATATTGATGTTCATTCTCGAAACTATTCATTCGGAAAGCTCGTAATATTAGTACCGAAGCAGGAAAACACCCTATTAGCAGAACAGCAAAATGATAATAAAATGGACCTTCATGCCCAGCATCCCCTGTAGTAAGCAATCTTATCTGGTAATTGAAAAATTCACTAATTAGTCCCGATCCACTATCCATAAAAACCAAATAGTACCAAATCACAGCTGGAAAAATGGCAATAATAGTATAAATTATAAATTCTTTATAAGGAATGTGATATTTTTTTCTATTTATCACAATAAATAAAATCCAAGTGATAGCTGGTAGCAAATACCCCACGGGTCCCTTCGTCATAACGGCAGATGCAGTAGAAATTGCTGCGAAGCAGACAAACATAATTTTCCTGTCGCTTTGATAAAATCTGAATAAAAACCAAATTCCTAAAAACATAAAGAGATTAAAAAGTGGGTCTATAATTGCAGTTTTGAAATAGAAATGTGGTAATATAGAGCCAAGATAAGTCAAAACCCAAAATAAGGCAAAGTGCTCATCAAACAATCTATTGCTTATGTTATATATAACAAGTAAAGTAATTATCCCAATTATTGCATTAGGAAATCTGGCTGCAAATTCATTTATTCCGAAAACATTCATCGAAATTACTTGTATCCAGATAAATAATGGAGGTTTCTCGTGAAATGGTTCGAAATCAATCCTCACATTTAAGTAATCTTCAGTTACAATCATTTCTCGAGCAGCTTCAGCAAAATTGATCTCATCCCAATCAAAAAGATTAACGCTACCCAAATAAGGCACAAAAAACAAAGCACCAATTATCACAATCAGTAATTGGTGCATAAAATTTTCAGATTTCATCGTAATTATGCAATAATATTATAAATTGGTCCCGCTTGGGTTAGCTTACTTTCGATTAAATTAACCCTGTAGTTCTTCATATAACCAAATTGTAAGTCCTGATAACTCTGGAGTAGTTCGGCGTAATCACCGTTGACTTCTTTAACTCTGATAAGAGATATATGAGGAAAAAATTTCCTTCTCTCTTTTGGGAAACCTAATTTTACCATAGAACTTTCAATATTATTGAAATGGTAGAATATACTTTTGTCAGGATTGAAGATTTTGGCAAATACCATTTGTGGTTTATTGTTTAATGGGAATGTGCCTATTCCAGCAATTTTAAGTACAGAATCAATTTCATTGAGACTTCTACTGACGTGCTTTGTTATTTCTGGAATTTTATCTTCATCTACATTTCCCAAAAATTTATAAGTAAAATGTAAATTGTGGGCATCGGTCCACTTTCCATTTAATATTGAATTAAAAGAATCTTTAACTTCATCTAATAGACCTTCAAATAAAGTTTTATCTACGAATGTACCAAAAAATAACCTTTTAGTTGCCATAATATATCCAATACCAAACTAGTTTATCTGCAAAAATAATTTAAATTTATTGAGAATAGCATAATATTTTTATTTTTCTAATAATTCCAAAAATTCAAATTTATTGCCATCAAATAATCCTTTGTCGCTTAGTTTGATTGACGGTATTACAAGTAATGCCATAAATGATGCTGTCATAAACGGCGAATGTAGTGTACAACCCAGCTCACGAGTTTTTTTGTTTAGAACAGTATATTTACTTCCAGCTGTTTGAACATCGTCAAGACACATTAATCCTGCTAATGGCAAGGGTAATATTTCTTTATTATTGCCATCAACTACCGATAAGCCGCCCTTATGTTCAATGATTAAATTAATAGCTGCTGCCAAGTCGTCGTCATTGGTTCCAACGGCAATAATATTGTGAGAATCGTGCCCAACGCTCGAAGCCAATGCACCCCGTTTTAATCCAAAATTTCTGATGAATGCAATAGCTGGCTTCACATTCTCGTAACGGTTCACAACCGAAATCTTCAATATATCTTGATTTGTATCTGCTTCGAGTTTTCCATTAAGACTTTTCAAAATAGCATTACTTCGCTGTGTAATTAATTGTCCCTCTATCGCATCTATTACATTCACATTGGCGTCACTATCACTTAAGACTTCAAATTCTGATGGAATTTTAGGTGAACATTTAAAATTATTTATTGGAATAATTTCGACTCTATCAATCAGGCATTTTCCATTATCATAAACCAAATTACCATCAATATATGTACTAATTACTTCAAAATCAGTTAAGTTGTTAATTACAGTCAAATCAGCAGGGTCGCCAACTTGAAGCAAACCCACATCTAATTTATAATGCTTCACAGGATTGAATGTGGCGGCTCTTAATACATCAAAAAAGTAGTGCCCTTTGGCAACAGCACGTGCTATTAGCTTGTTAATATGCCCGATTAATAAATCATCGGGGTGCTTATCATCGGAGCAAAACATACAATAATCTGGATGTGAAGTAAGAAGAGGGTGAAGAGTTTCAAAATTCTTAGCTGCGGTGCCTTCCCTAATAATTACTTTCATACCAAATTCGATTTTACTGAGTGCCTCATCAATTGAATAACATTCGTGGTCGGTGGAAATTCCCGCTTCGGCATATTTCTTTGCTTGTTCGCCTTTTAATCCCGGAGCATGCCCATCAATTGGTTTATTATACTTTTTAGCAAGTTCGATTTTTCTCATAACATCGGGGAATTCGTATAAAACACCAGGGTAGTTCATCATCTCCGACATATATTTTATATCATCACTTTTCAATAATTCTTCTATCTCTTCAGGGCTAATTGTGAAGCCGGATGTTTCGAAAGTGGTTGCTGGAACACATGGCGAAGCTCCAAAATTAAATTTAAATGGAACCCTTTTCCCATTTTCAATCATAAACTTTACTCCCTCTATTCCACACACATTCCCGATTTCATGTGGATCTGAAACTGTAGCAACCGTTCCATGAACTACAGCACCCCGAGCAAACTCTGAAGGTGCCAACAGCGAACTTTCAATATGAACGTGAGCGTCTATCAACC
>CAYUZZ010000178.1:0-5386 GCA_964449505.1 uncultured Hyphomicrobiales bacterium
GCGTTTACTTACTCGTTCGCTATTACAATTTGGCAGCAATCTACTTCTATCGAAGTTTATCCTCTGCAAATTTTGATTTTTACTTTGATTATATATTTTGCAATCTTAGCTAACAAATATAATAGTTTTATACTCTGGTTAATTACATCATTTGTAACTGGTCTTGGATTTTCAAACCACCTTACCACTTTGTTTATTATTCCCGGACTATTTATTTTTTACTTTAAAAGGAAAGAAAAGGGATTTGATTTCAGTAAACAAAAACTAACAACCTTTTTATATCTTTCTATTCCTTTCCTAATAGCCCTTAGTTTATATATATTTACCGTTACGTTCTTCAACATTTCCGCTTGTAAATTGGGGTTGGGTGCATAGAGGAATGACAGAATTTTTATATCATGTACAGGGTAAACAATATCAAATATGGATGTTCTCTGGTGAAAAGCTTGGCGACAATATCAGTAAATTTTTTGGACTAATGCCCTTAGAATATGGGTATTTTGGAATTTTTATTGGTTTAGCAGGTATCTATAAAATGTTGATGCAAAATAAACAGATTGCATTATTCCTTATCATCAATTTTATTTTCAGTTTTTTTTACGCCGTCAATTATTCAATTCATGACATCGATTCATATTTTTCTTTAAGTTTCATAATTTTCACTCTATTTATACCATTCGGAATTATCTTTATATTCCGAAAATTAAATAAAAATTATCTATATCTGATTCTTATATTGCCTTTAATTAACTTATCAATAAATTATAAAGATGTTGATTCTTCGCATAATTATTTGGTGGAGGACTATACCAAATCTATTGCTGATTGTTTAGACGATAATGCCATAATAATAAGCGCCCAATGGGATTATTTCAACTCCTCTTTTATATATTATCAGAATGTAGAGCAATATAGAACCGATGTTACAGTTATCGAAAAAGAGCTATTACGAAGAACTTGGTACCCTTTGCAGTTAGCGAAAATCAGCCCCGAAATACTCGTAAAATGTAAACCACAGTTGGAATTATATTCAAGAGATCTTGAAAATTTCGAGAAAGGTGCTGACCCCTATACCTATAGAACAATTCAGTTTAATTATATAAATTTAATCAGAACTATAATTGATTCTAACCTTGGCGAAAGACCTGTCTATTTAACCTTTGATATTATACAGCAAGAACCAGAAATAATAAAAGGTTATAAGCTGATTCCCAAAGGATTGACTTTCCAAATATCGAACGAAATATTAGCAGACAAATTTAAATTTAACCAGAAAAATTTTAAGAGATTTATTGAAATGGCACAAACACCCAAAAGCTATCTCGATTCAGGAATCGTTAATATGGCTTCGCTTAGTTTTCTAAATACGGGCAGGTATTACCAAGCATACGGAAAACTTGCTGCAGCTATAGAAGCATATTCCCTATCACTTAGGGTAAAACCAGATAATTATATGGCAAATGATTTGCTGAATAAATTAAAAAAGTAACTTGTATCAATAATGTGGGACTGATTGATTGTATTTAATCCATTTTAAAATTTGGTCCCAGTTTAATTGATTTTAGTGCTATATCAAAAACTTTGCTGTAATAATCAAAAGAAAATTCGGGTGACTGGAAGTAACCAAATATTAGATTATTACCATAAGCAATAGCGTATTCATACATCAAAAAAGGCATAAAATTCTCGCCAACCTGCAAGTAAGATTGGTTAAGAATAGTCGCGTGATTGTTCCATTGCGAATGTTTCTGCCAAATTACTTCATACTTTAGGAAATCCTTGTTACTTTCGTCAAGGCTACCTTTCCAGAAATCCAGAATATCGGATTCGTTTTTTACGGGATAAGTAGAACTCATATTTTTAACTATTCCGACCGTCACCCCAACTAACATGGCACTTCCTTCTACATCAAAATCCTCTGGTGAAATAATAAATTGTACCATACCATTCTCATCAGGGATCTCGTGCAGTTTCCATGTATTAGGCAAATCAATAGAGAAATCGGCAGTTTTATTTGTAAAAGTTGTAAAAATTAAACTATCAATTGGTGTAAAGGCACCACCCTTGAGAACTGCAATTTTATCCCTATCTAACTTGGCAAGAGAATCAAGTCCAATTCCTTTATAACAATAAGCACGGTTGTTCAATGCTTCCATATCATTAGGGTTCATCTCTATTGTTTTACTGTAATCTTGAATTGCCAAGTCGATATTGTTATTTTTATAATATGCATTTGCTCTGTTATAATAAATTTTTGGGTTAGACAGACCCAAGAGCATTGCTTTAGAATACTCCAATATAGATTTATCAAATTTGTCAAGATTATAATATACCCTACCTTTTTGGAAGTGAAGCTCAGGATTATCAGGGTTGATTTTCTCAGCCATATCCAAATCTTTCTGAGCATTTGTAAAATCAGTTCTAAGGATAAATACTCCTGCTCTGTTAATGTATGCCTGATGAAATTTGGGGTCCAATTCTATTGCTTTGTCCAAGTCTTCTAATGCCTTAATGGTATTGCCCAAATAACTGTAAGAAAGCCCCCTGTTATTGTAGGCATCTGCTAATTTCCCATCTCTTTTGATTACTTCATTAAAATCATCAATTGCTTTATCAAAATTATTTAAATATAGTTGAGATAATCCTCTATTGTAATATGATTTTACCAAATTCTGTTTTTTTTCTATAGCTTTGGAAAAATTCTCTATTGCTTTTTTGAAATTTTTTGCACCCAAAGCCTTTTCGCCATCATTATAGTAATTTGCCTTTTGGGCATGCATGGGCACAAAAAGCAAACCAAAAGCAAGTAGTAAATAAATTAATATTTTCATTTTTGTTCCTTATTAAAGTGTATTAGACAATTAATACAGATTTTTGTCGCAAATTAATTTTTAAATCTATTTTTTAAGTCGTTCATTGAAAACTTTTCTTCTTGTTTTTTAATCTTTATTGGCATATCCGCTTTCATAGAAAGTTTTATTTGATGGAGCTTTTCATTAATGTCAAGAACTCTAACTTTGACTATCTGACCCACCTTTACAATTTTAGAGGGGTCCCTTACAAATTGATTAGCCATTTCAGAAACATGAACCAATCCATCTTGATGGACTCCAATATCAACGAAACACCCAAAATTAGTAATATTGGTAACTACACCCTCCAATTCCATACCTATTTTGAGGTGCGAAACCTCACTAATTTTTTCATCAAACTTAGCATAATTGAACTCCTCTCGAGGGTCTCTGCCAGACTTCACTAATTCTTGTAATATATCAGATAATGTAAATTCTCCAAGACCTGCATCTCTTAGACTGTCTAAGTTTATATTATTAATAAGTTCTTTGTTGGAAATTATTTTTTTTACATCAGTAGTCAATTGATGGGCAATCATCTCCACAGCATGATAACTTTCGGGGTGCACTGCTGTACTATCGAGAGGATTATTGCCATTTCTTATTCTTAGGAAACCTGCAGCTTGCTCGAAAGTTTTCTCTCCAAATTTGGGAACCTTTAGTAATTCCAAACGATTATTGAATTTTCCATTTTTATTGCGGTATTCAACTAAACTTTTAGCGATATTGTTACTGATTCCTGCAACATAATTAAGCAACTCTGCTGAAGCTGTATTCAAATCAACCCCAACATAATTCACGCAACTCGATACAGTTTCTTCTAATTTCTTTTTTAGTAATTTCTGATCTACATCGTGTTGATATTGACCCACTCCTATAGATTTGGGGTCTATTTTCACTAATTCAGAAAGTGGATCCATCAATCTTCTGCCAATAGAAACGGCACCCCTTACAGTTAAGTCATGTTCGGGAAACTCCTTCTGTGCTGTTTCGCTGGCAGAGTAAATAGATGCACCAGATTCATTGACTGTTACTAAAATAGGTTTTTCGTTCAACTCAGATATAATTTTCGTTACAAATTGAATAGTTTCACGCCCTGCTGTTCCATTGCCAACAGCAATCAAACTAATTTTATGCTTCCTGATTGCGGTTAAAATATCATTTGTAGCCCGTGATTGCTCATTTTGTGAATTATGAGGGAAAATTGTAAAGTATTCCATTAGTTTTCCAGTTTCATCCAAAGCCACAATTTTGCAACCTGTTCTGAAACCTGGATCTATTCCCAATGTAGGCTTCATTCCAGCGGGTGATGATAAAAGTATTTGCCGTAAATTTGATTCGAAAACACTAATTGCAGCTTCGTCAGCCTCCTGTTTTTTGTCCAGCCTAACCTCGGCAACAATTGAATTTTTTATTAATCTATTGAATGAATCTTTAATCAATTTCTGGTAAAATTCAACCAGATTCACATGATTAGTGAATATATTTTTACTGAAGAAATATTGCAATACTTCTTCTTCATTAAAATCAAAATCAATAGTAAGTATATTCTCTTTTTCTGCTCTTCTGATAGCTAAATAAGCATGAGAAGCCATATCCTTGAGTTTCTTCCGGTAATCGCGGTAATTTTCATATTTAGTTGTTCCCTCTTCAAACTCAGTCTTAATTTTGGTTTTAATATCTGCATTTTTCCAAAGATATTCTCGAAACCATTTTCTCAATTCAGCTATCTCGGACACTTCCTCAGCAATAATATCAGCAGCACCATTTATAGCCTCATCTACTGTATTAACTCCTTTCTCTAAATTGATGAATTCCTTTGCTAATTCCTTCAAGTCGATAAATTTAGATTGAGCAGCATTATGCTCTTTTATCGAAATAGCCAATGGTTCCAAGTCCTTTTCCTTAGCAATAGTAGCTCTGGTTCTTCTTTTAGGTTTATAAGGAAGATATAGGTCTTCAAGTTCGTTCTTCAAAATACAATCTTCAATTTTCTTCTTCAATTCATCGCTTAATTTACCTTGTTCCTCAATCGAATGTAATATTGTAATTTTCCGATCTTCTAATTCGGTAAAATATTCGAATTTATCAAATATATTTCGTATAAAAATTTCATCAAGATTGCCAGTCCATTCCTTGCGATAACGAGCAATAAAAGGGATAGTGGCACCTTCAGATTTCAATTTAATTACACTTTCTACCTGCAAAGTGCTAATATTAAGTTGGGAAGCTATTAATAAGTTTATATTAATCATTATTATTCAATTATTATTAAAATGACAACAAAAGTACTTAATAAAACGATTTTAATAAGAATTAGTTATTAACAGCTAACAGAGTAATTAAAATCAAACAATTAGATATTATCAACTTTTTATATGAGGTTAATTATGTTAATGTTATTAACGGTAAGTATTTTAAAATAGTTGCATTTAGTGGATAAGGATAAATTAAGAAAAATGTGGGCTTTACGGGATTCGAACCAGCGACCTCCACGATGTCAACGTGGCGCTCTAACCAACTGAGCTAACCGC
>CAYUZZ010000179.1:0-5381 GCA_964449505.1 uncultured Hyphomicrobiales bacterium
TCTTGCTTGAGCGTTTTCATAAGTATATCATATTTATCGCTTGGATGACCTATATCATTAAAATGCTGGTTTACAGAGTCCTTAATATCCACAATTCGCAAAGAAACTCCATAAAGTTCTGCTAATTTGATTGCATTATTCTTTGTTTTGGCAGTCGAGCCAAAACCTGGCATATTTACTGCAATAATAGAATCCAATCTTTTGTTCAATTTTTGGAAACACTTTATAGTAGATAGTAATGCCAAAGATGAATCCAAGCCACCTGATATACCGATTACAGCAGTATCAGATTTAGTGTGCATAAATCTTCTTGCCAAAGCAGTTGCTTGAATATCACTAATCTCATTGCATACAAAATCCCGTTCTTCCATATTTTCTGGTATAAATGGAGTTTTGCTGATTACCCTTAAAAGTTCATTTATTTCGACTTCAGGTAATTCAAATTCAATTTCTCGGAATGATTTATCAGTAAAGCACACAGCAAAAGTATTACTTCTAATTCGCTCATTAATTAGATGTTCAAAATCAATATCATTAATAATAAGTTGAGTTTCAAAACTAAACCTCTTGGATTCTTGAAGAATCTTTCCATTTTCAGCAATAATTAAATTACCAGAAAATACTGTATCTGATGTAGATTCTAAAGGTGATGATGATGAATAAATATATGCTGCATAGATTTTGGAGGAATAGTTCTTAATTAGCTCACGCCTGTATTGGTATTTTCCCAGATATTCATTGCTTGCAGATAAATTAAAAATTAATGATGCACCGTTCAATGCCAAATCCAGCCCAGGCGATTTTACCGCCCACATATCTTCACATATTTCTACCCCAAATTTTAACTTGTTGTTAGAATTAGCGCTAAAGAGCAAATCTGCTCCAAATGGAATTAATTTACCATCAATTTTAACGAAATCTGTAATTCTTTCAAATTCGGATACAAACCATCTCTTTTCATAATATTCTGAATAATTGCAAAGATAGGTTTTTGGAACTATACCCAATATTTTCCCTTGTTGAATAACAGCAGCGCAATTGAATAATTTTGAACCAACTATCAGTGGAAGTCCAATTATAGCAATTATTTTTAATTCCTTTGTGCAATCACATATTTTTAAAAGTGCTTGTTCAGCAGCAAAGAGTAAGGTACTCTGAAAAAACAAATCACCACAAGTATAAGCCGTTATGGAAAGTTCTGGAAAAACAACAATTTCAACGCCCTTATCATTACACCCACTTATACAAGTGATTATTTCTGTGGCATTAAATTCAGTATCGCTAATTTTGAGCATCGGGCTAACAGCTGCTAATCTTAGCATCCCGAGTTTATTTAAATTCATTCTTAACATTTTTGTATAAATTTTAAAATCAAATATATTACAAATTACGCATATTTATCACTATTTATTTTAAAGGAAAATTAATAAAAAAAGGGGCATTCAAGCCCCTAATGATTATTTGTCAAACATTCTCAATTATCTCACAACGTTGAAATTCTTCATTGTTATTCCTTTGTTAGTCATAACCTGAACATAATAATTTCCAATGGGCAAATTATTAGTGTTTAATGAAAATTCGTAATATCCCTGAACTTGATTGATATTTTCTGCGATTGTATCAACTAAATTTCCCATAGCATCAAATAATCTAACAGAAACTATATCATCGGTAGGTATTTGATATAAAATTTTAGCAAAATCGGAAGTTGGGTTTGGATAAACGTTAATTTCTAATGCCCAATTATGAGTATCATCGTTTACATCAGTTGCTGTATAATCTTTATTTACGGGGTCGTATTCACACCAAGGAAGGTCCCATCTTAAAGCAATATTATCACTAAATGCACCACGGTAAGAAACAGGCTCAAAAAATGAATCATTAATTTTAACAACACTATTCCCGTTATCAAATTTAGCGGTATTTAGGAAATTAGCATTACTTTTTGGCAATGGATTGAAGCCGATACCAACAGTAAAAGGTGTTGAAAGATTAGCATTCAATGGGGTTGAAGCGTCAACAGTATTATTAAAAGCAGGAGTATTTACCCAGCTTGTAGAAATAGCTGGAGTAGTACCGTCAACTCTTAGTATTTCTCCCTTGATACCAAACCAACTATTATTTCTAATCATCAATGAGTCAGCGGCAGCCGCTGCTTGACCATTTGAACTTAGTATTTCCAAACCACGGGGCCAACCAATAAAGATAGAGTTAAACACAGATTCTCTGGAATTTCTTCTAATCTGGCATGCGGCACCAAAACGAGTATGGTAATTGGTAGCTCCTGCACCAGTTGCTGATGCTGTCCAGCTGGTATCCTGCAATGGACCTATAGATGTTATGTTGGAGAAAATGGCACTTGTAAGTGGCCGAGCAGTACTTCCACTCGAATTATTATCAGACTCGAAACATTCTGAAGTAGAGGCATCCGCCCTGTCTTTGTATCTCTGAGCTACTACAAACTGAACTCTACCTGAGTAACCATTATCTGTATCTAAATCATCGTCTAAAGTACCATTAATTACAGCATATTTCACGTCAACAGTCCCGCCGAACCATTCAATTGCATCATCATTTGCATAAGTAATTTGTATATGTTCCAATTTTGTACCACGACCAACTGCACCCAATGTTAAAGAATTTAATTCCTGATTAGGGGCTGCCGCAATACCTGCAAATTCTATTCTTGCATATTCAACTACTCCACTGTTATCGTTATCATCTGGAGTATCTTTGCCTCCAAAGAAACCACGTCCGGTAGCCTGATCTGCAATACCACCTTCTAAGGCAGCTTCACCGCCAGGATGGTTTGTGGAAGCTTTTCCGCAAATCAATAATCCACCCCAATCACCACCTCTTCTTTGGCCTGGTGCTGCAGAACTTGTAAATATAACGGGCTTATCTTTTGTACCATTAGCAAAAATTTTACCTCCACGATTAACGCAGATAGCAGAATTTTGTCCAACTGTATCACCTATAATTATTGTACCAGCAGGTATATATAATTCACCTCCATTATCAACATACACATATCCGTCCAAAGAATATATTTTACCTGCATTCAAAGTTACCTTTGAAGCTATGGCAACTTTAAGTACAGAATCGGACTTTACAGCTTCAGGCTGCTCAATTGTAAATGGACTATCATTTCTGTCGGAAATTGCTTCATTTAAAGTTCCATCAGAATTAACATATACCATCCTTACATATCCAGTAGATGTTTTAACTGCAGGCACTCTAAATCCACCGGCAAAAACACCTCTTGTTTTAGCACTATCCTTCTTTTTGGTAGCCCCAGCTAAATCAGTCCAGGGTCCATTGGGAGATGTGGCGAATTGGAATGTCCATACAGAACGATAAGTACCAGTAGTATCCCACGTCAATGTCTGAGAAGTTCCTGCTCTGAAAACATCTCCACCCTTTGGAGATGTCAAAGTAACACTTGTCGGCTGCGCAACAACTGCTGTGCTTACAGTAATTGTCAATAAAACAAAAAATAGTAGTTTATACATTAGTTAAACCTTTAAAAATTTATAAATATTTAGAAAATTTTATACCCAAAGCTTAAAGCTATACTTGAACCGTTATAGGTGGAAGCGACTTTTTTATTTCCTTGTTCCCAAATTAGTTCTTCATCTAACAGATTACGTATGCTTAATTTAATATCAAATGCACTTGTGATTGGTTGATTTATTGATAAATCAACTAAATGTCTTGGTAGTTCATAAATGTGTGGATTGTCGAAATCGTATGTGCCAATTTGCGCAACTTGTATAATTCTTTTTCCGTACGTGTTGTAGGTTAAGTTAACTGCAGTTCCTGAATTTGTGTTGAAGTAATAAAGTGCTAAATTTAGCGAATATGGGGACTGTCCCCACATAGCTCTTGTATCTTCTACCCCACCCTGATTGACTGTAATCTCTGTATTGACTATTGACAAGTTGAAATTAAAAGCAAAATCACTTAGAATATCAGTTAAAAATCCAAGATTTTTCCTCATTTCAATTTCGATGCCATAGTTTTTAGCAATACCATTTGCATTGGCAAAAGTTTTGGTTAATTCACTTTGCTGAGGATAAATAGTTTCTTCTATTGCATTATCGAATGTTTTTGCAAAAAGGCTAATTGACATAACTTCTCCCGGATTTGGGAATATTTCGTACCTAATGTCATAATTCTGGATTAAGGCTCTTACCAATTCCGGATTGCCAGTTATATTTATTTGATTGATAAAATCATAGAATTGATACGGAGCAAATTCTCTTAATGCAGGTCTTGTCAAGGTTTGGCTTGCAGCTAATCTCAAATTTGATAATTTGTTGATTTTCCATAGTAAATTAAGTGAAGGCAGTAAATCTTGAGTCGGTTTTTCAATTGTGACTGGGGAATCATTGATTTCATAACTATTCAACTGTTGTACATTATCTTCGTAACGTGCACCGCCGATAAATCTGAACTCTTCATTAGCCACTGCAAAAGGTAAATCAACCATAAAATAGGCTGCATAAAGATTTTCCTTAGCATCATAAGCATCTGATAAACGACTTGCCTCGCTGATTCTAAAACCATCATCAACTCTGAAATGTTCTTTACTAAACAAGGTATTCGGATCGTTGAAATCATCAATAACTTGATAAATATCTTCGCCAAAGTCATATCCTATGGCAGGTGGAACTATCGCAAATGATCTTGCTTGAAAATTTCTTTCTCTAATTTCTACAAGTCCACCAAATTTGAATTTAATTTGTTCAACTGGTATAGTTAGGTCTAATCCACCCGATGTTGCTTTATCATTCAAATCTGAGTAGTATCTTCCCAAACGGTTTGGGTCACCAAATTCTGTAAAGACTAATAGTGGTTGATAAGGTATATTGGGGTCATATTGAATTTCGTACAGGTCTCTATCAAATTTTAATCTCCTAAAATCGGGTTCATATCTTGAAGATTCGGAGTACCCAATTCTCCAACTTAACGAAGTGTTGTCAAGTCCACGAAAATAATGTTCACCAACTAACTGAGATGATAGAAGAGCCTTTTCTGTCCACTGAGAGCTAAAGTTTTTGTAATCTCTAAATTGGTAAGCAGAATCCTGTCCTCCAACTCTGCTTGTTTCATCATCAGCAGTTCTGTTGTAAACATTTCTAAAACTAATTGAAGATGTTGTTCCGAGCTTGTATGATAAATTGAACAATCCACCCCAGTTTATGTTTCTATTAGCTTGTGTGCCGCCTGAAACGAAGAAATTCTGTCCATTGGCAGTAAGTGCATTTCTCTGAATATCGCTAACTTGGTAAGTGTTACCATAGTTAAGTGATGCAATCAAACCTAATTGATTGTTACTCACATTAAAAATATCAGAATATGATACTCCAAACCCACTA
>CAYUZZ010000180.1:0-5380 GCA_964449505.1 uncultured Hyphomicrobiales bacterium
GGGTATTCTCAATTTAGGATTTGTGAAGTTTGCTTAAGTATTTTGCCCCTTTTAATACTTTAATAAATAGTTTAAAGCATAAGCTCTGTATTTATCAAAGAATTTATACATTAGTAAACAGAATTTAAAGATAAATATAATTTGTGACCAAAAGTAAAAGGTAAAGATTTGTGCTTTCTATAAAATGTTTAATTAAAAGCTTATGCTTATAAGTCAATCATTTCACCCCATATATTTTCCAAACTAGCTATTATAGTTTTTAATCTGTCTGGCAAATCTGCCGCATAAGGCATATTAACAGATACTGTATCACACATTCCACTATAACTAAAAATAATAGTAATATAATCTTGATCCGTTATATTAATTAATGGATCATAATGTGATTTATAGGTTGAAAACGATTCAAATTGACTTGCCAATTTATCTTGCTCACTATCCTTCAAAAATCTTGAAGAACTTTTTAATGTGTCACCTCCATAAGAGTAGTAAGCATTTACCAATCCATTATTATAAATATTAAGTGTTACCTTACCACCCTGCCCAGATCTGGAATAATGAATTTCCATTTCAGAAAAGTCCAAATCATAGTTCGGTTCAATTGAATTATTACACTGGATAAATAATATTGAAATGATAAAAATAATTATAGAATTTTTTCTCATTACTTTTCCCACTTTATATTTATAATTAGAGTTACTGTAAAATAAAACTCCTCGAGCAAACCCGCAACTATCTTTAGATAATTTACAATTTGATTAGTGCAATAAAAAAGGTTGAGTTCTGTCAAAATTGAGGAGGGTATTTGAACATTTAAGAAATTCTACTTATTGTTGAATTAACCCCAAATATGCATTAGAAAAGCATTAATGCATATTCGACTAACTCGCTCTAAGCGTTTATACCAATGTCACTTAACCTTTTGGGTACAAACGCTAAGACCGAGTAAGTCGGGGCAAGTTCGCTTCTATATTGATTGTTCTTTTTCTAAAATTGTTTATTTTAATCCTATTGCATTATCCAGGATTAATAGCATCCCCAAAAATGATAAATACTCTTTATATAATTGTACTTTAATTCATTTCCCCCCATTCATGGCTGATAAGGTGTTTAATCCATGGCTCGAGCCTAGAGCTTTTTTTGTCGCTATTGCATGAAAAATAAAGGAGTGTGGGGCATTGGATTTATGTTTATTCTTTCATGAGTATTAATGAGAAATTATGGAGAATCAATTGGTCAAATCACTTAAAATTAAGTGAAAGAGGATTTGTAAGCTTGATGGTTCATGATCAATTCCCCTATTTACGCTTTAACACACCTTATAAACACTCCTGTCATCATTTTTTTTTCTTTTGGAATAAGTCCTGGTAATTTTACTTCATGATTTTATATGATTACAGAAAATCATCTCAGATCATGTATAAAAAATTACTGGAATTTGATTACAAAATTAAAAAGCAGAAAATGAATCATAATTGCATTATTGTATATGAATCGATATACAATGGAAATACACAGAAATTAGCCAAAACAATGGCTCAGACACTTGGTTGTCGTTTTATCAAACCACTGGAGGCTCTAAAGACTGATTTAAGTCAATACAAAACTATTGGTTTTGGTTCAGGAATTTATTTCGGTTGCCACCACACTGCTGTTCTTGAAGTGATAAAAAAACTGGATAGCTCAGAGCAAGATGTATTTATTTTTTCAAGTCGGGGAGCTCCAGTTTTGGGCAAATACCATCAACCCATAAAAGAGCTGTTGAACGAGAAAAACAAAAAAATAGTGGGTGAATTCTCGGTTAGGGGCTATGATGAAACTGGACCATGGGTTATAATTGGTGGTGGAAATGTTGGAAAACCAAATGAAAAAGACTTGAAAAAGGCAGGAAATTTTCTAAAAAAATATCTGCCTCAGTATTGCATGCTCGATTATTACGAACAGATTAATACAAAGCTGCCTGTTAATGATGGTTTTACTAATGAATATAAGTTGAGTGTAAATGATTCTTGTATAGTTCTTAAAGGAGATTTTGTAACTGTAAATCAAAGTGCCTGCAGGGGATGTGGAAAATGTGTAAAGGTATGCCCCTTGGGTGTTATTGAACTTATTATGGACAAAGCGGTTCCGACAAAAGAACTGGATTGCACTCTATGCAAATTATGCGAAATTAATTGCACGGAAAGAGCAATCAGTTTACACTATAACTGGCTTGATGCAATAAATATTGCCGTGAGGCACGGAAAAAGAAAATCACTTTAAGGAAATAAAGAAAATGAAAAACAGTATTATCTATTTGGCCGTATTCCTATATTGTGGGGTTGCCTCGGCTCAAAATAATCTAAGCCTGGATATTGCAGGTGTTAAAAAAAATGGCGGAAAGCTATTCATTTCTATTTTTAATAACGAAGAGTCATATAACGAAAGGAAAATTTATTTTTCGTTTGTAACAAATCCAGATGCAGAAACTATAAGTGTGGCGTTAACCCTATCTAATGGTGAGTACTTATTTTCAATATATCAGGATAACAATAGTAATGGTAAACTTGATACCAATCTTCTAGGAATTCCTAAGGAACTATTCGGGTTCAGTAATTATAACGGGAAAAGTGCTCCAGGAAACTTTAATAAACATAAAGTATTGGTAAATGAAAAGACTAATAAAATAACAGTTCATTTATACAAGCTATGAGTCCAATAACAATTAAATAATAAAAAAATGAAAAATATATCATTAAAACCTTTAGCCCTCACCTTCTTTGCAAGTGGAATCTGGGATACCGTTGCAGCCATTCTATATTTTTTCGTTATCGGCAACGGCCGCATTATTGACAATCCTCCTATTGATTCATTCTTTGCTGTTTTCCTGGGATCTTTCTTTCTGTGCTTTGCTTACCTACAGTTTTTGTCAGCTTTTAATATTAAGCGTTACGCTTTTAATGTGGGCTGCCTTATTATCGGAAGACTTTTCTATGTTATCCAACTCTATACTTATATGAGTTTTGTAACCGATTTTCCATCCACCTTCTGGTTCACCGGAATAATTGACGGTTTGTTTACCATTCTGTATGTGATTTTTGCTTTGAGAGGTGGGTTAACTATGCGTGAGTTATTTCTTCCCCATAAAATAGTTGTGGTAAAATAAATAGGAAATGGTTAGGGGTAGCTAGTTCATAACTCCTTACTAGGGTTAAAAAAATTAAAATACTAATAGGAATAAAACTAATAATATGAATAAGTTAACAAAAATTTGGATGATTTGGGTTTTAATGTTCTCAACCTGCTTGTTACAAGCACAAATCCCTGGATATATTCAAGGTGATGAAAATTATACCCTCACGTTGGCATTTCACAAGGTGGATACTTTGATTGTGGTTGTACCTCACAACTATAAAATTACAGACCAGGAAAAGACAGATATAGAGAATTATGTGTTTTGGGATCAGTATCAAAAGAAACCTGTTTATACATACAAAACTGAGACGGAGTTAACAAAAGAAGATATAGAACGCAATCTCCAGCTTTATGGACCTTTCTGCGATTTTCAAATGGACGAAGTTCAGAATATTCCCATTAAACAGGTCGATGGTGGTTTTATGTTTAACAACGAAATATTTACTAATTCCTCCGATGCCTTTTTTTATATAAACGATGAGGCTAACAGGCTTTTTACTTGTCGCAATTCAACGCAAATCTGGCACCAGTATGCCAATTATGGGGCGGGATATTTCCCATTGTATATTTTCAGGGGTAACGACGTTTATTTGAGTGGTAACTGCTCAAATCATACAGGTGAGCCACACGTAAATTATATCACAACTATGAGGCAATCTTATTTTGAATCAATTGCAACACAATATTTTGAATTTGAGCTGGCAAAGCCGATGTGCACTGATTCGCTTAAACAATTAATTGTAAGGCAGGCTGATAATTGCCTGTTGCAATTGTGTGATGCACTAAAGACAAATACCTCCCACCTCGAACGAATGACTACTTACGTGTATAAAAGTATGCTAGATTTGCAGCAATTCCTGTCCATGTCGCCACGCATGACTATATATGGAAAATCCTTCGGAACGGTTAATCATGTTTCTACATTTGATATTAAGGTCTTTAAACATGAACTGGCTCATACCATTATTGGGCGTAAAATCGGGGCTCAGTCCAATAGTTTCTTTTGCGAGGGATTTGCAGTTTATACCGGATATTTTGAAGATAATAACGGTTATTCCAGCGATATGGATTCAACAAAAAATCACATTGATTTGCTTACCGAGGAAATTATTGTAGGCCCTGATTATCGGTTTTATTCACTACCTCCTATGTATCCTGTTTCAGGTATTTTTACCCATTTCATTATCAATAAAATAGGGATTGAAACATTTAAAGCTATTTACGCAAAACCAAGCATTGAAGATGCCTTTTCTGAAAATGGGTTTCCCCTCGAAGAACTGATTGTTGAATTTAAAAATACACTTAATACTGGACTAATTAAGGAATAATAAATCTATTCATATTTAGATGCTTATATCAGATTTGGAATTTATTAAAAAAAAAGAAAAGTTAATTTATAGAATTAATACTATGGTAATTCCCACATCAAGAACAAATCAAACAGCTGAAATCAGACTATATAGCGAAAAATGCACAAATTGCGGTTTATGTGTAGCCGTTTGCAAAGATTTCAGCTTGGTTATGATGAATGATAAAGTTAAAATTAGCGATAACCCGTTATTCGGTTGCATTGGTTGCGGCCACTGCATGGCAATTTGTCCAACAGGAGCCATTGAAATTCACGGTAGGACTTTATCGCCTGAGCATCTTTTTCACTTGCCTTCCAGCAAAGATGCGGCAAACTACAACCAAATTCTCAATCTCTTTCAGCGAAGAAGAAGCATTCGCGAGTTTCAGGAAAAAGAGGTAGAAACCGATTTGGTTCAAAAAATTCTTGCTGCTGCCAAAACTGCACCCATGGGATTGCCGCCATCAGATGTAAATGTATTGGTGCTCAACAGCAAATTAAAAACAAGGGCTTTTGCCAAAGATTTTTGCCTGTACCTCGAAGGGATGAAATGGTTTGTTTCCAGATGGTTTTTAGCGATAATGCGCCCCTTTTGGGGAAAAGCAAACGATGAAATGTTCAGGGGTTTCATTAAACCTGTGTTTAATGTTTACACTGCTAAAATGAAGGAAGATATCAACCTGGTAAATTATGATGCGCCACTAACCTTGTATTTTTATGGATCTCCCTATACCGATCCAGCCGATCCTATTATTGCCACAACTTATGCTATGGTTGTGGCTGAATCGCTTGGATTGGGTACATGTATGCTTGGCACAGTGCACCCTTTAATTCAAAATGGAAAAAAAGCCCGAAAGT
>CAYUZZ010000181.1:0-5368 GCA_964449505.1 uncultured Hyphomicrobiales bacterium
AATGGGGGTGCCTTTCTAAATGATAAGAAAATCAATGTTTCCGCAGCCTCAGATTTAAAAACATCATTTTTGGTAACTGGTTTTCCATATAATGTAGATAAAAACCCATATAGTTGTGTTGATACTTTTGTTAAAGTCGTCTTAGAGGGAATACCTATCAGAAGATTGGGGTCTGCAGCATTGGATTTAGCTTACGTTGCTTGTGGCAGATTTGATGGTTTTTGGGAGATTAATTTAAACCCTTGGGATGTGGCTGCAGGTAGTTTGATTGTAAAGGAAAGTGGCGGAATAATAACTCAATATAATAATGATGAATATTCGATTTACGATGCTACTATACTTGCCACAAATGGTAAAATTCATAAACAAGTTGTCGAATTATTAAATCCTTTGAAATAAACTATGAAAATTGAAATTATGAGCGGAGCGGGCAATATTTTCGCAGTTTTGGACAACCGAATAGCACTAAAAAATATTGATGCTTATAAAGCAATTATTGACAAAATTGTTAAGAATATTAATTTCGGCAAGAATAATTGCGAAGGTGTAATCATTTTAAACAATGACAATTTGTTAGATTTTGATGCCTGGTTTCTCAATCCTGATGGTAGCAGCGGAATGATGTGTGGCAATGGCGGGCGCTGTGCCGTTGACTTTGCTTTAAGACACAATTTTATTGAATTGGGTAATAAATATATTAAATTCAAAATGGCGGGAAGTATTTACGAAGCTGAAGCAATGAATAATGCTATCAAGCTATTTTTACCACCACCTAACATTTTTCAAAGCGACATCAATATTGTGATTGATGGAGTTATGATAAAGGGAGACTATGTAAATGTTGGTACAGATCATTTCATAATAGACTATGAGAATTGTTATGGCATGAACAATTATGATTTTGAAAGTACTGAGATAATTGATTTATTACAAAAAATTAGGTTTGATAGTCATTTTACAAATGGAACCAATGTTAATATTTATAAAAAAATTGAAGATAGTTATTTGATAAGAACCTTTGAAAGGGGGGTGGAAGCAATAACTGGCGCTTGTGGAACAGGCACCGTATCCACTGCATTATCAATCAATAAAAATCACAATGTCTCATTCCCCATAAAATTTATACCACCAAGCGGTGATTGGCTTCTTGCCGATATAGTATCAGATCATAATGAAATAATTAATTTAGTTTTAATTGGTCCTGCAATTTATTTATCAAATTTTAATCTGGAAAACTTATGAACGATATAATTGTAAATAAAGTAAACAAAATTTATGAAAAAGTTGTTGATTACAGAAGGTATCTTCACCAAAACCCTGAACTTTCGTTTAAGGAGTTTAATACAACTCGATTTATCATCTCAAAACTTCAGCAATTAAATATCAATTTTTATCAACCAACCGAAACAGGGGTTGTTGCAATAATTGGTAATGGGGATAATTGCGTAGCACTCCGAGCTGATATCGATGCTCTGCCGATTAAAGAGGAAACCGAACTTCCATTCTCATCATACAACGAAGGCGTGATGCATGCTTGTGGGCACGATATGCATACGGCAATGTTATTAGGTGTTACCGAAATTTTAAACGACCTAAAACATGAATATAATGGATGTATTAAAGTGATTTTTCAACCTGGTGAGGAGAAATTACCCGGAGGGGCTTCGGTGCTAATAAAAGCTGGCGTATTGGAAAACCCAAAACCCTTGGCTATATTTGGTCAGCACATTTATCCAGATGAAAAAGAGGGAGTGATTGCACTTAATTCAGGTCCATTTTTTGCATCCGCTGATGAAATTTATTGGACTATAGTGGGCAAAAGTGGCCATGCCGCTCAGCCACAATTATCCAACGACGCAATACTTGCGTCATCTCATTTGATAAACTTTTATCAAACTATGATCACTAAATTCAAAAACCCATTAAATCCGGGTGTATTATCAGTAACTTCTATTAATGGTGGTAGTGCCACTAATATCTTTCCAGATAAAGTAAAAATGATGGGAACATTAAGGTCTTTTGATGAGAATTGGCGTTTGGAAATGCACAACTTGATTGTAGAAAAATCTAAAAGTTTAGTTGGTTTATACAACTGTGATTGTGATGTTGAAATAATAAAGGGATATCCTCCTTTGGTTAATAATAAACTACTAACTGATTTTATTTCGGGAAATGCAGAAGAAATTCTTGGCAAACATAATGTAAATATTGTGGAACCAAAGATGTTTGCTGAAGATTTTGCTTACTATGCGCAAAGAGTGCCCGCAGTTTTTTGGTTTTTGGGGGTAAAACCAAATAACGTAAATCAAATGCCCCCACTGCATAGTTCAAATTTAAATCCATCAGAAATTGCTATGAAAAATGGAATGATACTACTCGCAAAATCTGCCATCGATTTTATTAATTTAAATACTTAAATGGAGTTTACTTTATGAAATTAAACATAGCTGATAGAATTGCTTCAATGCCAACCTCGATTTTTTCTACAATGAGTAAATTGGCTGTTGAATATAAAGCTGTTAATCTTGGGCAGGGATTTCCCGATTTTGACGGACCTGAATGGCTTATTGAAGCATCTTATTTTGCCATGAAAGATGGCAAAAATCAATATGCACCATCACATGGCATACTTTCACTTAGAGAGAGTATTTCTGATTATCATGATAAATTTTACAATTTGAAATGGAATCCTGAAACTGAAATTACCGTAACTGCTGGAGCAACTGAAGCCATTTTTTCTACAATTAATGCCTTTGTAAATCCAGGAGATGAAGTTATAGTATTTGAGCCATTTTATGATTCTTATCAGGCAGATGTAATATTAGCAGGTGGGATTTGCAGATATATTACTTTAAATAAACCCGACTTTAAATTTGATTTTGATCAGTTTCTATCATTGATAAATAATAATACAAAACTGATAATTCTAAATTCACCTCACAACCCAACTGGAAAAGTATTCACAAAAAATGAGCTTCAATTTATTGCAGATATAGCAATAGAGAATGATATTCTTGTCTTAAGTGATGAAGTCTATGAATTTTTGACATACGATGGAAAACCTCATATTCCAATAGCGTCCTTAGCTGGAATGAAAAAAAGAACCATTACAATATCTTCAGCTGGTAAGACTTTCTCTATGACGGGTTGGAAAATAGGCTACGCAATTGCCGATAAAAAATTGACCGAAGCTATTCGAAAGGTTCATCAATGGGTTACATTTGCCGTAAACACACCGTCCCAGCACGCTGTAGCTTTTGGTTTTAATAAGTTAGAAGAATATTTACCGGATTTTAAAGCAAATTATTCGCGAAAAAGAAACCTCATGATTAATGAATTGAAAAACTCAGGATTTAAATGTCACACACCCTATGGTAGCTATTTCATCATGGTTGATTATCCCGCTAATAAATTTGATTCTGATATAGATGCTGCCACAAGGCTTGTTCAGGAATTTGGAATTGCAACCATTCCACCATCTGTTTTTTATTCCAAATCAGATGAAGGAAAATCAATGCTAAGACTATGTTTTGCCAAAACAGATGATGTATTGCTAAATGGCAGCCAAATTCTTAAAGGTATCAAATAAATGTTAGATTGCGAAAATTCTAGTGTTTATTTCATGGAATTGGCTTTGAAAGAGGCAAGGAAATCGCTCAAAACCGGTGATGTTCCTATTGGTGCGGTAATAATTCGAGAAAATAAGGTAATAGGTAAAGGACATAATCAGGTCGAAATGAGATCAAATTCCATAAAACATGCTGAGATGATTGCCATAGAAAGTGCACTGAAGAACAACAGTTACAAGCATTTATTGGATTGTGAAATATATGTAACATTAGAGCCTTGTTCGATGTGTGCCGGTGCAATTATCCTTGCAAGAATTCCAAAGTTAATTTTTGCGGCATTAGATACTAAATCGGGAGCTTGTGGTTCGACTATAAATATTGTTCATAATGAAAAATTCAATCATAGATGTGAAGTAAATTCAGGCATTTTGGCAGAAGATTCAGCTAATTTAATTAAATTATTTTTCCAAGAATTACGGGAAAAGAAAAAAATTGCAAATTGAAAAAAATCTAATTGAAAATGCTCTCTACCTTGTACCAACACCCATTGGTAATCTGGAGGATATAACCCTAAGAGCAATCAAAGTGCTTGGAAATGTAGATATAATTGCGGCTGAAGATACTCGTAACTCCTCAATACTGTTGAAGAATTTGGGAATTCAATATATTAAATTAATCAGTTATCACGAGCATAATGAGAATTTTAAAACAAACGAAATAATTGAGTTTATCAAAAAAGGTAAATCAGTAGCACTCATATCTGATGCTGGTATGCCATCTATTTCAGACCCTGGATTCAAGTTAGTAAATGTGGCAAGGCAGGAAGGTATTAAAGTTTATGTGCTTCCTGGTGCGGTTGCCTTTACGGTTGCACTTGCTGGCAGTGGTTTTCCTGTACACAAAACTACTTTTTGGGGTTTTCCTCCCCACAAAAAAGGTAGGGAAACTTTTATCAAAAATCTTAAAGAAAATAATGCAACTCTGATTATTTATGAATCTTCGCATAGAATTATTAAACTTCTAAAAGAAATTATTGCTATTTTTGGAGTTGAAACTGAAATTTGCATTGCAAGAGAATTAACAAAAAAATTTGAAGAATATAATATCGGGAATGTAGTTGAAATTTATGATGATTATTTGAAGCGAGAGAGTGTGAAAGGGGAGTTTGTAGTGTTAATCAATAACAACAAATAATAAATTTAGGAATATAATGTTCATTACATTTGAAGGAATTGACGGCTGCGGAAAATCTACCCAACTTAAAATACTAAATGAATTTTTGGTAAGTAAGAATATTAAAACACTTGTTATCCGAGAACCTGGAGGCACAATTTTATCGGAACGAATCAGAGATATTTTGCTATCAAAATCAGTTGATATGACTGACTTATCAGAATTATTACTATTCGCTGCTGCACGCAATAGTCTTGTTGAAAAAGTGATAAAACCTGCTCTAACAAATGGAATATATGTTCTTTCGGATAGATTTTACGATTCTACAAGTGCATATCAGGGATATGGTAGAGGAATTGATAAAGAAAAAATAAGCTTGATAAATAATTTGGCTACCGATGGATTGAAGCCTGACCTAACTTTTTATCTTAAAATTCCACTCGAAATTGCCCAAAAACGCTCCAAAAAGAGGGAAAAAGACAGGATAGAAAGTGCTGGAACGAATTTCTTTGAAAATGTTATTAGAGGCTATGAGATGATTTCTATTCAAGAACCCAATAGGTTTAAAGTGATTGATGCAAAGGGATCTATTCGTTATACTCATAACTTAATATTAAACTATATGA
>CAYUZZ010000182.1:0-5344 GCA_964449505.1 uncultured Hyphomicrobiales bacterium
ATCTGTAAAAGAGGACAAAGGAGAATGCACAAGCAATTCTTCTTGTTCGACATCCAAATCCATTAACAGTACAAAAGCGAGCAAATCTTCTTGCTGTCCGTCAGGAAAAAATGTAAAAATGGAAGCAAAAAATGGAAGCAAAGATATTAAAACTGTTGCCGAAAATCCAAGCAAATAAATTGATTATATTATAATAAATCCCATCAATTAATTCTGATGGGATTTTTTTTGATTATAATTATTATATAAACATTTATTGTTTTCATTTACTTGCCTTAAAGATATTTTTTATAGTCACTACCAATGCCACCAGCTATAAGAACCCAGTATTATTTTGATTGGCATCTTAAAAATAAATTTAACAATGGAATATATAAATTTATTGCAAAAAAAAGGTTAATTTTGTATTTCTATTTAAACCAGAATAAATATGGATAAAGAATTATATTCGGAATTACCTGTTTCAATAGAAACAGCGTTAGAGCTTGGTCTGACCGAAGCTGAGTATTTAGCAATCGTAAAATTGATGGGCAGAACACCCACCTATACAGAAATTGGAGTTTACAGTGTAATGTGGAGCGAGCATTGCTCATATAAAAATTCTATTTTACAACTTAAAACTTTGCCACGTTCTGGCAGCAAATTACTTGTGGAGGCTGGCGAAGAGAATGCCGGATTAGTTGATATAGGTGATGGTTACGCAATTGCTTTCAAAATCGAATCTCATAATCATCCCTCTGCTATTGAGCCATTCCAGGGTGCAGCAACTGGCGTGGGTGGCATTCTAAGGGATATATTCACGATGGGTGCCCGTCCGATAGCTGCTTTGAATTCTCTTAGATTTGGCGAATTGGACGATAAAAAAAACAAATTTTTGCTTCAAGGGGTGGTAGAAGGAATTGCCCATTATGGTAATTGTTTTGGTGTACCTACAGTTGGGGGTGAGATTTATTTTGATGATTGTTATAACGACAATCCGCTTGTGAATGCAATGGCGGTCGGAATAGTAGAGATTGGTAAAGTTGCCTCTGCAGCCTCATCTGGTGTAGGCAACCCTGTCTTTATAATTGGAAGTAGTACTGGAAGAGATGGGATTCATGGTGCTTCTTTGTTAGCATCGAGGGAATTTGATGAGAAGACCGAAGATATGCGTCCAACGGTGCAAGTTGGAGACCCATTTTCAGAGAAATTGTTGCTCGAAGCTACACTCGAATTAATCGAAAATGATACTATTGCTGGAATTCAGGATATGGGAGCGGCTGGGATTTCATGTTCCACCTCTGAAATGAGTGCAAAAAATGGTCTTGGGATGGATATTAATCTTGATTTAGTGCCACTCAGAGAGCAACAAATGAGTGCCTATGAAATAATGTTATCCGAATCTCAAGAGAGAATGTTGGCTGTAATTAAATCTGATAAAGTAGAAATTGCAAAACATATATGTGATAAATGGGATGTTCCATTCAATAAAGTTGGCTTTGTAACTGATGATGGCACTCTTAATATTTATAGAAATGACAAACTTGTATGTAAATTAAATGCTGATAGTTTAGTCTTGGGTGGTGGTGCACCCAGGTATGTACGTGAAACTAAAATTCCTGAATATTTGAAGTTAACTTCTGATTTTAATATGGACGAAGTTGCCAACCAAAAACCTATGATTGGTGATTTTTGGACATTATTAACCTCACCTACCATTGCTTCAAAAAAATGGATATATGAACAATACGATTCCCAGGTTAGAACCAACACGATAAATATAAGGGGCGATGCTGCAGTTCTTAGAATAAAAGAAATTCCAGGTAAGGGAATTGCTTTAACAACAGACTGTAACAGCAGATATGCCTATCTTGACCCCTACACAGGTGCCAAAATCGCAGTGGCAGAGTCTGCAAGAAATGTTGCTTGCGTAGGTGCAAAACCTGTTGCCGTTACTAACTGCTTGAACTTTGGTAATCCTTACGACCCCGAAGTTTATTGGCAATTTACTGAAGTTATAAAGGGTATGGGCGAAGCTTGTAAAGTATTTGAAACACCGGTTACTGGGGGAAATGTTAGTTTTCATAATGAATCTAAAAAATTCGCAATATTCCCTACTCCTACAATCGGTATGCTGGGCTTGATAGATGACATTAGCAAGGTGATGTCAATTGAATTCAAAAATTCAGGCGATGTTATATTTGTTTTGGGGGCTGATAGAAGAGAAATTGGCGGTTCTGAATATTTAAAACATTATTCAGAGAAAATAACTGGTAAATCTCCAATAATTGACCTTGATTTTGAGAAATCTTTACAAGATTGCATTTTGGATTTAATTCGAAATGAAATTGTAAATTCTGCTCATGATATTAGCGAGGGTGGATTAGCAATTTGTTTAGCAGAAAAGTGCATATCTTCCAATGGCTTAGGTTGTTCAATTGAAGTAAATTCTGTTGATGTTGGAACTTTATTTGGGGAATCTCAATCAAGAATTGTCACAAGTATTTCGCTTGCGAAGATATCTGAATTCGAGAATATTTGCAAAAAATTCAAAATTCCTATTAACATGATTGGAACTGTCATTCCCCACGATTTTATAATTGAAGGATACATTACTACCAATTATGAAGATTTAAAAAATAAATATGAAAATGCTATTTCAATGATTATAAATTCTTAGGTTGCAAAGGAAAATTATGAAAAAAATATTGAGTTTGATTATAATTGGGTTAATAATATTGACTGCTTGTGAAAAAAAAGTTGATGAAGACCCAATCAAAATACTAATTAATTCTAACAAAAATGCTCAAAAGGTAAACAGTGCAACTTTTGACTTAGTTTATTCTTATAGAGAAACTAAAAACGAACATATTACCAAAGTTAAGGTTTTTATTAAAAGGATTGAAAGGAAGGAATATCCATTCAATTTAAGATTCGAATATGATGATGGTACAGTGGCAACCTATAATGGTGACCAGTTTAGGTGGTACGACAAAGTAAGCAATAAACTTACTTATGTTGAAAAAGAGAACGAACCACTTAGATTTGTTGATGGAAATTGGATAGACCAAGCTATCAACATGATTGTAAACGAAACTGATAATTCAGAACAAATAAAAAAATCAACAGATACGATTGGAAAACCGCTGATGGTTAAAATAGATGGCAGTGATTTTATTTTAATAAATAAAAGGAACTATTTTCAGGAGTATGATGTTTTGGTAAATTCAAATAGATTTTATAATCCCGATAATTATTTGTGTCTTATTGATAGCTCTATTCAAATTGCAACCGGTGATACGATAAAGATGGTTTACAAAATCACCAATCTGATTATCGATAAAGATATTTCTAATGATAAATTTAATTTAAAGCCCAATAGTGGTGTTGAGTTGGTAAGATATGAACCTGTTCAGCAATTAGAAACAATCGAAGTTGGAAAACTTGCTCCTGATTTTGAATTGATGAGTGGTGACGGCAAAAAAGTAACCTTAAAATCACTTAGGGGTAAAGTTGTTCTGCTTGATTTTTGGGGTACATGGTGCGTTTGGTGCGTCAAAGCTATGCCAAAACTAGAGGAGTTAAGAAAAGAGTTCGAGAATAATAGTAAAGTAGTTATTTTAGGAATTAGTTGTCAAGAGCCTGACAATGCCGATCCTGTTAAATTTATGAAAGATAAAAATATCAATTACAGAACCTTGTTAAAGGGTGATGAAACATCGAAGGCTTTTGGTGTGAATGGTTTCCCTACACTTTTTTTAATTGATCAAAATGGCAAAATTGGATACAAGGTAATTGGCTATTCTGAGGAATTAAAAACAATTCTATCAACAGAGATTAAAAAGAATTTGAAATAGAAAATTGTTAAACATCAATGTGGTGCAAAAGTATTTCAGCTACTGTATTCTTTGGGTTAAACTCGATTGATTTTTGACAGTATTCTATTGCTCTATTTTTATTTCCGATTTTATGATAAGAGTCAGCAATAGCAAGTGCTGAATTAGATGATAAAAAAGGTGTTAGATTTTTACATCTAAGAGCATTTTCTAATAAATCAATGCATTGCTTAAATT
The DNA here is from genome assembly GCA_964449505.1 of uncultured Hyphomicrobiales bacterium. Lineage (GTDB taxonomy): Bacteria > Bacteroidota > Ignavibacteria > Kapaibacteriales > UBA2268 > JBDHXE01. The sequence goes on from CAYUZZ010000182.1 coordinate 4,053, forward strand.
CTTGCATTTGATATAACGTATTTCCCAATTGGTACCAAGTGTATGCATTTTGGGAATCTTGCTGTACATGTTTAACTAAAGTATCGAGATTTCTTTTAACCTTATCATTCATTTCAGCTGGTGAAATGGCATATCCAGAATGAATAATTTCAATTCCGGAATTTTGCATATCAAATCCGAAATTAATCAATGAAGGAGCAATTTGTTCATGAATTTTTCCAAAGAAATGTAGCAATGGGAATCCAATATTCCTGAATAAACGTGGATATTGTCCAATATAATCATAGAGGTTTCCTTTTTCGTCTATTGCCTTGTTTAAGATTTTAGTAATTAACAAACCCGTATTATCATCTACTTTAGATATTAAATTTTTGATTATTTTTTTTGAAGCGTCTGTAAGTTGTTCGTCGGCATCTAAATAAAGCACCCATGCACTACTGCACTTGTCCAAGGAAAAGTTCCTTGCCAATGAATAATCATCTTGCCATGGGAAATCCCAAATTTTATTGGTAAATCGCGAGGCAATATATTTGGACTTGTCGGTAGAACCTGTATCAATAATTATAATTTCATCTGCAATTTCACTTACATTCATTAATGTATCCTCTAACAATTCCTCTTCATCTTTAATTATCATAGATACTGACAGAGTATTATTATTATTGTGTTTTCTTTTGTAATAAAATTCACTGATTACATCACTTTTGGTTTTATCTCCAGTTTCTCTCATAATTTGAAGCAGTTGTCGTACAAAATCATCAACATTTAGCCCAAACATCATAGCTCGGGCTATTTTCATTTTTAGTTCAAATAGAAGTTCTTCGTTACTCATTTTGATTATTTTGATTTAATGATACTAACATATCTGCAAATTGCTCATTCATATAAATCTCTGGCACAACAATTTTACAATCAATATATCTTGCCTTTACCCCCGATTCCAAAAACATTGTTTGAGTTTTTTTATATGATTCCACCCATTTGCCATTGGTATTTAAATCGTAAAAATCTTGACCATTTTGGTGAATAATTACATCAGTAATTCCAGTCTGAATTATAGCACGGGCACAATCAAAACAGGGTGTCCAGGGAATATAAATTTTGCATCCTTTCAACTGTGTACCTCTCCTTGAAGCATTATAAATAGCATTTCGTTCGGCATGTTCTACCCAAAAATATTTTTCGCCTCCCTCTCTCGATAATCTCTTTTGTTGGGTATCAGATTCAATTCCTCGAGGCAATGAATTATAACCAGTTGATACTAATACATTATCGCTATCTACAATTACAGA
>CAYUZZ010000183.1:0-5343 GCA_964449505.1 uncultured Hyphomicrobiales bacterium
ATGTGGGTGATACTTACCCAAAACCTCACCAACAAGTCTTGCAGATTTCTTGTAAGGTCTGTTTGGTACAAGCCCCAATTCCTGCATAGCAAATAAAATTCTTCTATGTACTGGTTTCAATCCATCTCGCACATCTGGAAGGGCTCGCGAAACAATCACTGACATTGAGTAATCAAGGTACGAACTTCTCATCTCATCTTCGAGAAGTGTCTGCAAAATTTGTTCTTTTCCTAATAATGACATCTTTAATTCTAATCGTAATAATAATAAAAATATACAAAAGCAGTATTACAAAAATACTGAATTTTCAGCAATTTACATCGGGAAACTGCATAAAAAAATTACTTAATTGTCCAAAAACATCTCTTTGGAGATTCTATTAAATTCTCGTCTTTTAATTTTTTCATCGCTTTTTCAACTACTTTTTTCTCTAATTTGGTCATCTCGGCAATTTCTCCATTTGACAGAGGTTTTCCGGCACTTTTCATAGCTTCTAATATAACAGATTTTTCATCCATAACACTCTCCTAAATTAATCAAATTAAGTTACAATATATATTTGCTTAAATCAATATTCTTGGCAATATCTTTTAGCCCACCCCTTACTTTTTCACCGTCAATTTTCACAAGTTTTTCGGGAACATTATCGGGTGTATTAAACATCAGCTCCTCCAAGAGTGTCGATAGTATAGTATGCAAACGGCGAGCCCCAATATTGGTAACTTCTTCGTTGACAAGTGCAGCAATAGAGGCAATTTCTGCAATCGCAGTATCCTCAAATTCTAATGTAATACCTTCTGTTGCTATCAGTGCCTGATATTGTTTTATAAGTGCATTTTCGGGTAATGTAAGTATCTTAATAAAGTCTTCTTCGGTAAGGCTTTTCAGCTCTACTCTGATTGGGAATCTACCTTGCAATTCTGGTATCAAGTCAGATGGTTTTGAAACATGGAAAGCACCAGAGGCAATGAACAATATATGGTCGGTATTTACAATCCCATATTTTGTATTAACGGCACTACCTTCTACTATTGGCAGCAAATCCCGTTGCACTCCTTCTCGGGAGACATCAGGTCCATGTGAACTGCCGGCTTTGGAGGCAATTTTGTCAATTTCATCAACAAAAATAATTCCTCTGTTCTGGGCTCTAAATAAGGCTTCACGAATCACTTTTTCCATATCGATCAATTTTTCAGCTTCATCTTTTTCAATCAGAATTCTAGCTTCAGAAATTTTCATTTTTTTCTTCTTATTCTTTTTGGGCATCATATTACCCAACAAATCTTGCAAATTAACACCCATTTCGTCTAATCCAATGGGTCCTAATATCTGAAGATTTGCAGCGGCATCTACCATTACATCTAATTCGATAACTTTTTCATCAAGCAATCCTTCGCGAAGCATTATTCTAAATTTTTCTCTGGTAGCAAGATTTTCATCTTGTTGGCTGTCGGAATTAGTATCAAATGATGGAGCATTTTTTACTGGTGGAATTAATATGTCCAAAATTCTGTTTTCGGCAGCAGCTTTTGCCTCGTCGCGTTTCAATAAAGTATGCTCTTCTTTGACCATTGCTACAGATTTTTCTGCCAAATCTCTTATCATAGACTCTACATCTCTGCCTACATAGCCAACTTCTGTAAATTTAGTAGCTTCAATTTTTACAAATGGAGCATTCGTTAGCTTTGCCAACCTTCTTGCAATCTCAGTTTTCCCGACGCCAGTAGGACCAATCATGATGATATTATTTGGCATTATTTCATCTTTAATTTCAGATGTTACGTTTTGTCTTCTCCATCTGTTACGCAGGGCAATAGCAACTGACTTTTTAGCATCTTCCTGCCCGATAATGAATTTGTCAAGTTCAACAACAATTTGCATAGGAGTAAGATTTTTCAAATTTTCGTCGCTAATAGTAATATCTTTGTTTTTGATTATATTCATTATAATAATTCTTCCATAGTAATTGATAAATTAGTATAAATACAAATATCACCGGCAATTTTCAAGGAATCTTCAACTATTTCTCTCGGAGATAGGTTGGTATGCTTCAGCATAGCCCTTGCAGCAGACAGTGCATAAGGTCCACCCGATCCAATCGCAATAACTTGGTCGTCGGGTTCTATCACATCTCCCGTACCACTAATCAGAAGTGCTGTGCTCTGATTCATTACTATCAGCATAGCTTCTAATTTTCTAAGGTAACGGTCGGTGCGCCAATCTTTTGCTAATTCGATAGATGCACGCTGCAAATTTCCCCTGTAGGTTTCCAATTTTTCTTCGAATCTTTGAATTAATGTAAAGGCATCTGCTGTTGCACCTGCAAAACCAGCCAATATGCTATCGTTATATAATTTCCTTACTTTTCTCGCATTTGCTTTCAGTATTGTATTGCCAAATGTTACCTGACCATCAGATCCCATTGCTGCTTTACCGTCTTTTAGAATACCCACGACAGTAGTAGCATGTATAATATTATTAGACATTTCTTGCCTTCATTGTTTAACTTGTTGTATGACGATTAAGAAAGAATAAACTTGAATTAGTATTCCCTTTTGAAAGGAATAAACCATACTTCTCCAATACTTAAATCTATTGTTAATTTTGCAAAATATTCCCTAATTAAACCTATGCCAGAGCTTCCTCTTGAACCAAAATTAAGTGATATATCGCTGTTGAATGATTCAGACCATGGCACTGAAGCGCCCATACTAAAGGAGTATTCCATTATATCATTTCCATTGATGGTATAATATAGCTTTTTGGTACCAAAACCAAATTTATAGGATATTTTATCAAATGTGCTTGCATTTATACTCTCGTTGCCAAATCGATTTACACCAATATTAAATTGCCAGCTATTTGTAAACTCAGAATTCGCTCCTGGATTATAATTGAAATCTTTATAATCCTGAAACGAGAAATCAGCACCAATTATAAAAACACCTGATAAATATGATATACCAAATCCCTGTGACAAAGGGATTCTATATGATGAATTGCTGATTAAGGTCGTATCGCCAATCAAAGGTGACGAATATATTAATTTAGATTCGATTTCTAAATTATCATTACTTTCCAAGAAATATCCCAAAGAGAAATTCTTAAATGGTTGATAATATAAGCCACCCTTGAAGCCCAACCCACTAAAAAAATCATCTTTAGAGCTTGTATATTTGAATAAATAAGGGTCATCTGAATATTCTGTTAAACGAGAAGTGGATACTTTTCCAAAACTTGCAAATGCAGATGCACCAAAAGATAAATTGTCGATAATTTTAGTTGATAATCCGAAATATGCCATAGATATTCCACCTTTTCCCTGATAGGTATTGCTCCCATTAATCATCGAGCCATCAATTTCACTTTGAATTTTGGTAGCTGTAAGATAATTGATACTACTATAAGGCAAAACACCAATTGAGGCTGCTATTCCATAGCTGGTATCAATTGCAAATATGGCAGAAAATCCATTTATTGAGCCACTATTCTGAAAATTGGAAAGATTATCTTTGTCATTTAAATGTTGGCTAAATTTGTAACCCGCTTGCAGTCTGGTGGTTGTAACCAAGGACCAAAGAGCAGGGTTCTTAAAATTAATTGCTGTAATAGAAGGAAAAGCGGCTGAAGTACCCGACAATGCACTATATGCTGCATTACCGTCATAATTAATATCGCCGATTCCAATTATTGAATAATTAGAACCACCCTGCGAATATAAAATATTAGCACTTAGAATTATTATAAATATTCTGATAATTACTTTCATTTCTCTTTAAAATTTGCGGGATTTAATGAATATATTACTCTTAAAGTTGGACGTTTTGTGCTATCGACTGCATTTAACCCGAAGAATACAAGTTTATCAAGTTCTTTTGCTTGATTAAGTGTATTGTGTGGCATTACTACAATCGAACCTCTGCCATTGCCTTTATTCCATAACTGTACCGATGAGGTGATAGAATTAAATCTATATTTTCCGTTACCATCACTTGCCGATAGGTACTGAAAGGTGGATGTAGCATTTTTATCCATAAAATAATTAGCTTCGATTATTGTGTCTAACGGTGTATTTCCTGCGAACGATTTTGATTTATCAAGGAATAAATCAAGTTGTGCCTTATGTATTCCCGAAAACTGTGGTATCATACTTAGGTCGAAATTTATTTCCGTCCAATAATTTACACCATTAAATATAACAATATCATCGGGATTCTGCTCCGGAACATCAATAAAAGTCATATCAATACCTGCTGCAAGCTTTAGGGTTCTTGTAGAATCCATATTATCTTTGTAATCGACGTAAATGGTACTCATAGTAGTTCCGTTTACACTATTTCCAGCAAATCTGTTTATAACTGTGGCATTTTGTTGTGGTACAAATGCAATACCCCAATTTGGAATTACCTTTGGTACTTCTTTTTTTTGTGCTGAATCGTAAACCATTTCTGTACGTAACCAATCAATAATTAAGTTTTTAGGCAACTGTAATTTGATAGGGTCTAAAGTATCTTTTAGTGTTATTTTTCCTGAGTATGAGCCAATTTTCTCGCCAAAATAATTGGCAGGCGATACTGTCAACGAATCGTAATTTGTAGTATCAATATTCCAACGTCTTTCTACCCGATAAATATCGAAAGCAAGATTGCCTGAGTTAGTATCACCAAGTGCATATCGCTCTGGGTGCATCGTAAGTTCGACTTTTTCGATTTTATCTTCTGTTAAATTGCCCAAGGTATCTGGCAAGTATGCAAAATTTGTTAATGTGAGGGCAGTAAGTCCATTTGCTTTACCAATAAAGATGGAACCATAGTTAAACAAGGGATAATGTGCCCTATAAACTCTGATGGAAGGTATCAACAGGGTATCGAATGAATTGATACCTTTAATAGAAACAGTATCGGGCAACAAATTTATCGCCATGTCAGATGGTTTATCATTACAAGAGATAGCTAATATTGCTAACATTGCAAAAAGATACTTACTTATTTTATTCATTTTCTTTAGTTTGCTCTTTTAAAACTTTTTTATATATTTGTTCATATTCCTTGGCTACTTTTCTCCAGGAATAGTCTTGATTAAGATTCCTAGTAATCATTTCATTGATTGCGTCTTTGTCTTCAAATAATTTCAATGCTTTTTTAATAGAATTTACAAAATCATCTACTTCTTAATTATTAAAGACGATTGCATTTGATTTTATGTTATCTTTTTCGATATTTATAGCTATATCTGCAAATCCACCAGTTTTTCGTACAATTGGAATAGTGCCATAAGCTAATGAGTAATAGAAATTTAAGCCAAATGGTTCGTATTGTGACGGCATTAAGAAAAAATCGCTGC
>CAYUZZ010000184.1:0-5337 GCA_964449505.1 uncultured Hyphomicrobiales bacterium
ATAGAAGTGATTTGCACGGGGAATCTATCAGTTATTGGAAACCAAACATCACCATAATTAATGGATGAATAAACAGCATGCAGTCCCAGATACAAAGTTTCAGAATTTGGGTCGATAATAAATGGTGAATGCCAAAGCCCCGAATCGTTTTTTGGCAGATTTTCATCTAAATAAGTAAGTTCAGAATTTATTCCGTTCTCCAAATATAACCAAGGAATACCATAATAAAGTTCGCCAAAAATAATTTTATTATTGAAAGGATGAACAAAGGTATCAAAGCCATCTCCGCCACCTATCTGCTTCCAATTATTTGTACTACTTCCTCCAATGGTGCCATTATCCTGAGTACCGCCATAATTTCGATTATTTTGAGTAAAGTCGATAGCTAAAGCATAGAATTGAGTTATTTCTAAATTATTATTTATATTTTTCCAAGTATTTCCCGCATCTGTGCTTGAAAAAATTCCTCCATCATTTCCAGCATACACTTCTTTGGGATTACTTGGGTTAAAAGCTGCACAATGTTGATCTACATGTATATCGCCTTCAGCTGAATTTTCGCTAACTGAATTCCAAGATTTCCCTCCATTAGAGCTTTTCCATAGTTTGATTCCACCAGCAAGAATTATATCGGAATTACTTGGATGAATTTGAATAAAATTATCATAGAAGCCTTGTTCCCTGAAGAAACTATAATCACCATCAAATGATAGCGTCCATGTTTTCCCTTTGTTTTCACTTTTATAAATAGCACCCTTAGTATTTGTTCTTTCAATCAAAGTATATACTAAATCAAAGTTATTAGAATATGCCTGCACAGAAATTCGACCACCAATATTTTGAATATTGCTTCTTTTTTCCCAATTTTTACCCAAATCACTTGTATAATAAATTCCATCGGCATTCACACCAATAAATATTTCTTTAGAGTTCTGTAGATTGATAGAAATATCTGTAATATCACCACTATAAATTTTATTCCAAGAGTTTCCTGCGTCAGCAGAATAATAAAATCCTCCAGCTGATTCTGCCGCACCAGCAAAAATCATATTTGAATTTTTGGGATCTACATATATTTTAGAAAAAGCACCCGCTTCCGAAAGACCAACTAAATCCCATATTGTACCGGCATCATTACTTTTGTATAATCCTGAACCTAGATAAGGAGAACCCCCACCAATTATCATTTCGCCACTACCAGCATAAATAATATCAGAATTATTTGGGTCGATGGCTAATGCCCCGAAGCTGATAGCATTCTCGTTATCGAAAATAGCATTCCAACTACTACCTTTGTCGGTACTTTTCCAAATACCCCCAGCAGCAGCACCAATGTATATTATATTACCATTTTGGGGATCTATAGCAATGCTTCGGATTCTTCCCCCTACCCTTGTAGGTCCTATTGGTTGCCATTCAGGTTGTTGGGCAAGAAGGAAATTAGGATTTTTGGCATTTAGCAGGGATATTTTATCGCTTTGATGTATCGCCTTTAATCTGGCATGCCTTATATCAAGTCCTCCAGAAAATCTTTGTTTATTAAATTCAACTACTCTTTTTAAAGGTTTTGGAACACCATCACCAAATGTTGCTCTTTGAGCATCGGAGTTGGAATAAAGCAAAAATGTAAAAAATATTAGGATTAAAGCTGACTTATTCATAATTTGATTTTTAATTAAACATTAACATTTTTAAATGACAAAATAATCATAATTTTGTTATATTAAAATTTTACAAATAGAAAAAAAGTGAAAAAAAAATACATTTTGCTAGTTCCAATTTTAAGTGGATTATTGTTAGGATTATCATTTCCCCCCTATCCATTTAACTTGTTGGCATTCATTGGTTTTGTGCCACTCCTGATTAATTTTACAGAAGTATCAAACAAAAAGTGGAAATTCGCACAAATTTATCTAACTTTCTTTATTTATCATTCACTTTGCAATTGGTGGATAGGAAGTTGGCAAGCGGATACAGATCCCTACCTAACTGCATCTGCTATTGCCCTTGCATTGATGCACCCTTTCTTTTTCTTTTTACCTTTTATACCCTTCTTTTATTTACAAAGGAAATATGGCAATAATACAGCACTATGGATTTTCCCTTTTCTTTGGGTATCTTTCGAGTGGTTGCATAGTTTAGGGGAATTTTCATATCCGTGGCTTAGTATTGGTAACACCCAAATTCAAGCAACCTATTGGATTCAATTTATTGATATTTTTGGTATATGGGGAGCAAGTTTTTTAGTTGTTGTTGTAAATATCCTAATAATAAAGTCAATTATAGTGTTCAAAAGCAACACTGTAAAAGGTAAAATGTTCTTTTTTAGAATCAGGTTGAATCTATTTCTTTTGTTGCTAATCATATTTCTTCCTCTTATATATTCTTTAATGGCAATTCCAAAGTGGAAACAGCGTTCAGATTTTGCAAAAAAAATAAACGTTGGCATAATCCAGCCTGCAATTAATCCATGGCGTAAATGGGATAGCTCACCGCAATTACAAATTGAGAACCAAATTAGAATGCAAGATTCCTTAATGGAATTAAATCCTGATATTGATTTGATGCTCTGGAGCGAAACTTCTATTCCGACACATATTAATTTTTCTGAAAAATCCGAGTATAATTTTCTCCAAAATTGGTCAAGTAAGCATAATGTTTCAGTTATGACAGGATTTGCAGAAATTGAAATATATAGAAATCTTGATAGCGCACCTCCAACGTCTAATTACTTCAGGAATGATTCAGGTACTAAGTTTGAGTCCTTTAATTCTGCAATAATGGTAAATCCCGATGGTCAAAATTCTAAATATCGCAAGATGAAGCTAACACCTTTCGCAGAGCGACTTCCATACGCAGATTATCTTCTATTTATGCGTAGTTGGTTCGAGTGGGGCGTTGGGATTTCTGGCTGGGGAATTGGACGGGAGCAAAATAATCTTTTATTAACAAGAAACTCGATAAATACGAATATTGCACCCATAATTTGCATCGAATCTATTTACCCAGGATTTGTTTCCAATTTTGCCAATCAAGGAGCCGAATTATTTACAGTTATTACTAACGATGCTTGGTATGACTATACTCCTGGTCCTCGACAACATTTTTTAATATCTCAGGCAAGGGCAATAGAAAATAAAAGGTTCGTGGTACGATGTGCTAATACTGGTATTTCTGGATTAATTTCTGCCTGGGGTACTTCCGAACAAGAATTACCTTCATACAAAAAAAATGGTATGAGAGTTACGGCTCCATTGTTAAAAGGCAAAACATTATATACAATGTTTGGGGATTGGTTTCCTTTTTTGAACCTTTTGTTAGTTATTGCATTCTTCATTGTCCGCTTATTTTATGATAAGCCATCAAAATAAGAATAATTTACATTATAAAATTTATTTTTGTTTATTTTAAAAATATTGTTTATTTTTATTTAAATTTATTTTACGCTTAAGGACTACCATTTGTGAAACAAAAAGTTTTACTTATAATTATTTTTTTAATATTTACTAATTCATTTGTGATATCTTCGGTGTATATTGGTGCAGGTCTGAATTATTTAATGCCCGATGGTGCTTGGGGTAATTATAATCAAAATAGTCCTGGCTTCAAGTTGGAGTTTGCCAACAAAAACTATTGTAAATTATGGTATGGTATTCGTTTCGATTACAATCCACTTACTAAAAGTAATGGTGTGATTAATACTTTTGAACGAGAAGTAGGATTGTCAGCAGAAGTAAAATTTGCCCCCTTTACAAACGATTGTTATGATAATAAAATAATTCCATATATTGAAGGTATTTTAGGTTTGAGTTCGATTAACGCATCGGATACTTTTAAAAATACCGGTTCAAATTTAGGATTTGGAGGTGGTGTTGGGGTTGGCTTTGCGTATAATTTTAAAATATTACAGAAATGTTGGATGCTCGAGTTAGATGGTTTATTTTTTGCACCAAATTCGATTATCAGAGATGATAACCGAGACAATTTACAAGGTTTTAATGTTGGAATTACTTTGAGTGTAGGCTTATGAATATTCAATTTACAAGATTACTGCATTTTGTTTTAAGTATTATACTAACAACATTTTTTTTCTCTTGCTCAACTCCAAAAATCAGTAGAGATGATGCTTTAAGAATAAAACCTGAATTTTCCAATAAATATAATATAAACCCAAATACTGATATGCCAAGAAATGGATATGTGCTACGTGGTGAAGTTATTAAAATTTTGGTTGAGTCGGTTCCAGATTCTTGCCCGATAAATCCCGACACTAAATTCAAAACTAATACTTTCGTTTTATTTGTTGATTCAACTTTAAAAAGCCGAAATATAATTGAAAGAATACCCATCCAAGATGTTGAATTGATTGGTCCAAAACTTAATATAGCGATAAACTCATACAATAATATCAATTATTTTGAAACTTATAACAACCCATTACTTCCGCTTGAAATAAGAGAAATACCGGTAGATTCAGTTTTTAGAGACCCTTGCTCCAAACCTTGTCCATGTGAACCGCTTACACTTGATATTCCATGCATTCTTTGTGTAGATTGCCCACAAAGAACACTTAAGGACTGGTTTATCAGTATAAAACCGGGATTTGCTATATACGATGATGTAGATGAAGCAGGAATAATAATTGGTAGGGATGATTGGTTAGTTGATATTGCCGCAGGCGTCAGACTTGGTGAATCAAAAAGATGGGGGCTTGGTTTAATTCTTTCCTCAGGCGTAAGCACTTTAAGCAAAATCGACAATTCATTGTTAAAAAGACCATCTATTAATTTATACGGAAGATATGATTTATTTAGAAATATTAAGAAAATAAGTATAAGGAATGAGATAAAGGACACTTTGGATAAATCATGGATTCAATATGATACAATTTATACTAAAACACAGGCTTGCTGCAATGATTCTATTATAATTGTACCAAAACTTAATCCAGACTATTTAATTAAAGTACAGGAATTGACTGACATTAAGGAATACGAGGAAAGACCCTGTATCAACACCTTTATATATGGACTGTTTGGGGCAAGTATTGATGATATATCGCTCGATTTATTTAAATTAAATTGGAACAAAGATTGTCAGGACAAAATAGACTTAAAAGCTCCAGGTATTGATATTTCCTTGCCACTCAATTTTGGATTTGGAATAGGATTAGAATACCCGCTTTCCCATCAATTAGATTTATCATTAGACCTTGGCTTTCGTTCAATATCTTACGGTAATCAAATTATTAACGTTGGCTTACTGTTTCCAAATAACAGCAGGATTAATTCAGTAGTATTTAGAGTAGGTTTGGTTTATTAAAAGGTAAAAATTATG
>CAYUZZ010000185.1:0-5265 GCA_964449505.1 uncultured Hyphomicrobiales bacterium
CCTTCTTCTTGGGACTTTACTGACTTTACTGGAACAAATGCAACTGTAGTAATACTAAAAAGTATTAATCCTAAGATTGAAAATAGAGATTTCCAAAATGGTGATGCTGTCGGCTTCTTCTATACGAGAAATGGAGCTTTAGTCTGCGCCGGATATGGTGTTTGGAATAATGCAAATCTTGCAATAACAGTATGGGGAGATGACTCTGAGACACAATTAAAAGATGGATTTGCCAATAACGAGAACTATACAATAAAGATTTGGGATGGACAATTAGGAAGTGAATTGAATGTTGAAGTAACTTACTCTTCAGGCAATTCTTACTTTGTTGATGATGGCATTTCATATATTGGATTTTTGAAAGGAGTTTCTACAGTTACTCAAAATGTATATATGGCACAGGGCTGGAATATGATTTCAACTTATGTCAATCCAACTAATGATTCATTAGAAGTGATGTTTGACGATATTTCCAATAATCTGACAATTCTAAAAAATAATGCGGGACAAGTTTACATCCCATCTTATGATATAAATGGCATTGGAAAATGGAATATAGAGCATGGGTACAAGGCATATATGAGTTCAAGCGATACATTGAAAGTTACTGGACTTGCTTTACAGCCAGAAAATAAACCAATCGTTTTAAATTCTGGTTGGAATATTGTTTCATACATAAGGAGTTCAGCTAAAAATATTTCAGAATGTTTGAATACCTTGACAGAATCTAATTCGTTAGTTATTGCAAAGAATAATGCAGGTCAAGTTTACATTCCATCTTATGACATAAATGGTATTGGAAATATGTTGCCTGGTCAAGGTTATCAGATGTATTTGAGTGCAAAAGATACATTAGTTTATCCTGCAAATAGTGCTGGCAGAAGTTCATCAAACCAATTGACTCCAACGCCAAAATATATTCAACCAGAATATACTGAAACTGGAAATTCAGCAGTATTAGTTGTTGAATTAGAAGGAACAAATGGCGACGAAGTTGCAGTTTATAACAATATGGAAGAGCTTATTGGCTCAGGAGTTATTCATAATAATAAAGTAGCTATTACAATTTGGGGAGATAACGATAGAACAAACGAAATTGATGGAGCAATTTCGAGTGAAAAGCTGAAAGTTAAAAGTTATAATGTTAGTTCAGGAAGATTTTCGAATATAACACTAAGCAATATTTTCAGCGTTGTTGATGATAATAATGAAAACAACTTGAATTATAAGCAAGATGCAATTTATTTTGCAAAAGGAAGAATTGAGGATAATACAAACAATTTAACATTGCAAGTAACACCTAATCCAGCTAACGACTATATTGAAATTACAATAGAAGGTGAAAATGACAATTCAACATTAAAAATATTCACCAATGATGGAAAACATATTGCAGACCTAAGCTCAGAATTAAGCTCGATGAGCGGAAATAAAATCAGATTCAATACAAGTGATTTGCCATCCGGCTCATACAATTTAATTCTAACAAGTGATAACAACAAACTCATGAAACAAATAATAATAGTTAAATAACAGAAACTTGATTTTTCACGTATCCCCCACCTCGAGCGAATGTTGGAGGTGAGGGGATTTTTTGTTTGCTCAGGCGACTTTTATGAAATGATTTTTTCAAATGTTCAATGAAGCTAATCATTCACTAAAAATTCTTCGCTCCATTTGCTGGGTCCATTCTGATTTCTTGTTCTTAGCTTGATTTTGATATTCACTGGAGTATCTTTGATGATGTAATTATTTGCTTTGCCGGCATATAATACTTTTCATTTTGATTTTTCCGCTTCCGAAAATGTTAGCTGATAGCTTGTAGCTCCCTCGGATTCGTCCCAAGTCAATATTTTTTTATTTTCGTCAAAAATAATATTTGAAGGTATTTATGCTTTTTTGCTTCTTCTGATTTCTTTTGCCTGCACAAATCCAAATATTATCAACAGTATCGTACTCGCCTACCACATACAATTCATTACCCGTGGCATACATACAATTTACTGGACCCTTTATGCCATTATCAAGATTTTCCCAATTAGTGCCATCCCATACGGCTATATTGTGCCCAACAATTGTATCGTTTGATGTAAATAATGAATCGAATCTACCACCAATGGAAATATCTTGGCTAAAATAATTTGTCTGATATTAAATTGAATATTCATTATTTTGTAATTTAAATTTTAATTTTTTATCATCTGAATAAATTCCTAATTCTACCCAGGATAATTTCTATTGTTTGTATTTTGATTTAAAAAACTTTTCATTCCAATACCAAAAATTTGAATATTCATCACGTTTAGTTAAGTAAGAAACAAATTTAAATTCTTTACTAAAAAAATATCTTATTCCTGAAGTTAAGACAATTTTATCAGTATTGATTGTTCCCTTAGTTAATATTGAATTATTTTTATCAATTAATTCAATTTGATTATCATTGATTTAAAAAAAACTTGTGATACTAATAGGAATTCTCCTAAATCATACTGTAAAGTCAATTGTTTGATTTGAAACCGTTTTTATTGTAAATCTAATACCAAGAAATTCATTAATCTTAGTGATTCCTGTTTTTGTATTAATTGTTTTGCATCAGATATTAAAATATCATCATTCAACTTTGGCTTTTGTGTTGTGTATATTTCCTCGGTCAACCTATAGAGCGAATAATTTTTAGTTCCCTTGGCTAACCCCAATCCAAATATTTGATTAATACTTGCAAATATTAGGAACAGAACATAATAATGTGATGTTTTCATATTTCTTAGCTTACCTAATTATTTTCATAAATTTTATTAATTAAATTTTTGCAAGGTCAATAATGTTACTTGCGAACAGCATCCCAAAATAATTGGGATGAAGCAGAGGTCAGGTTGGAAATAATCTTGGCGGAGTATTTGCTTGACCTTTTTTATTGATATTCTAGTTTTTGTCCCTTTGTCTTCACTATAGTTTAACTTTACATTTTAATAAATTTCTCTACTCTATCACCCATTTTTATGAAATAGACACCAGGGGCGAGATTAGTAATATCTATTCTTGCTCCCTCTCCGTCGGAGAGGGCTGGGGTGAGGTTGTATGATTGTATTAAAACACCCATCACGTCATAGATTTCAATCAACATCTCACCCTCAACCCCACGCTGAAGCGTGGTGTTGATACCGTTTATATTTAATGTAATATAGTCCGTGGCGGGGTTGGGGATGATATTACTATATATAATATAATTCTCTTCTTCTTTGACAGAAGTGATTCCTTTCACATAAAAACTTTTATATGGCGAAATACATACTGTATCATTGCTTTTTATATAAAGACGCCAAAAATAATTACCATTTTCCTTAAATTTGATGTTCTCATTTTCAAAATATAATTTTGTAAATTCAATATTATCAAATGTATTTGATTTACTAAATTCAACTCTTCGTATTTGGGCATTATTAATGCTTGAAAGAGAATAGAAATAATTGTTTGAGGATTCAATTGTGTCGCCGTCAAAAGGAAAATAAACTTCAGCACATTGCTTTTTAACAAGATTTAGTTCAAAGCTTAATGTATCATCATTAGTGTTTCCATCTTCCAAAGTATCGCCGGTTTCAGGTACAATTGGAATTGCTATTAAACTAACTTTGCAATTACCGTAGTGCGTATAAATAAAATCATTAGAAAAGAATGGTGCAAAATCAACTTGAACAAAGCCACCTGGAGGAATTCCGATTAAATCCTTATCACTGGGATAAGGTAAAATAGTTGATTTATAAAATCCACCAATAGAATCTACTTTGCAATAACGAACCTTAATATATGGGATGTCATCACAATAAGCTGTATCATTTAATTTCAAACATTCATGACTTACGTCCACATTTCTACGATAAAGTAATTTCTGAACGCTATTATTATAAATCTGGAATCTTGCTTTGAACGTAAGCATCTGATTTGATAAATTTTGAATTATCCCAATCGGCTGAATAGCTTGCCAATCGTTACCGCTTGTAATTTCAATATTTGCATTTGATTTTTCATAATATTCAGAGAATTTTATATCATAAATAGTAATATCTCTATGCTTATAGTTTATTGCAACTACCTTCAACAAATTATCAGTTGCAGATAATTCACCAAGAAATAAGAAAAATAATATTAATGTTAAATTTTTCATTTTATTCTACGATTTTATTTTTACAAATTTTTCAACAATGGAGCAGCAACCATTGCTAGCAACCATTTTAACAAAATATATGTCGGGGGCGAGAGAAGAAATATCTATCTTGAAATTCCCCTCGTTGAGGGGTGGCTGCGAAGCAGACGGGGTGGAATGTATTAAAATACCCATTACATTATATATTTCAATCAACATATCAACCTCAACCCCACGCTTAAGTGTGGTGTTGATACCGTTTATATTTAATGTAATATAGTCCGTAGCTGGTTTGGGGATGATATTATTTAAAACGATTTTTTCCGAAGAACTTGCAAGTGATTTAACTAAAACCATACGAGGATAGTTTACATCAGTTGGGTTTGTGCTTGGTTCTACTCTTCTATATTTAAAACCGAAAATTGGATTGCTTCCATCTGCGAGTCTTAAAATCGTTCCGAAATTGGAACCGTCAGAATTAAGAGGTAATGTTGGTTCGTAGTTCATAAATGGAGCATACCAGAATCCTGGATTATGACCAAAGTTCATCCATTTTGGACTTATAATCATATCCAAAGGATCAGAATTATTGTTTAATTCATTAATGTAAATACCTCCTGCATAAGCTGTATTCATTAATGCATCATTCATATTCTTGCTTGCAGCCCACTGAAAACCATAAATAAATTTTGATTGAGTGAAAGAATTTGTACCATAATTAAACTCAAATGCAGCTGGCTCTGTATTCTGTGAATAAAGATTGTAGCTCATAATTAAGAGAATTGCTATTTTTATAAGCGTTTTCATATTTTAACCCTCCTTTACTATCTTGTATTGTGAAATTGTTTTATCACAATAGAGTTTGACAAAATAAACACCAACAGGGTAAGATGTAAAGTCAATAGTAATAAGATTGCCCGTAACTCCGGTAAGTTTAACTGTATTTATTATAAAACCATTTGAATTATAAATTTCATATTTACTAGCAGTTTGGCAGTCAATTGGTATGTTTACATATCCAGATGTAGGATTAGGATAAATAATTTCTTTTGGATTATCACCTGAAACATTGGTATTAGATTCGTAATTGAATTTATCTACTAGATAACTGCCACCAATAAAGA
>CAYUZZ010000186.1:0-5260 GCA_964449505.1 uncultured Hyphomicrobiales bacterium
GCATCATTACTTATGGTAAGTGCTCCCGTGTTCGCTATTGTGGCATCACCACTCATTGCTACCCCAGTGGCTACATTACTACCATTGCCTACATAAATGTTGGTGCTGGTTAAGGTTGAACCCATTTTAGAATCTAATTGTGCCTGTATATCTGATGTAACGTTTCCCAAATATTGAAATTCCGCGTTTGTGATGCTTCCGTCTGCTAATTTTACTGCGTCTATACCACTCGCCAATTTTGCATTTGTTACATTAGCATCAAGGATTTTTAAAGTTGTAATGGCATCATTACTTATGGTAAGTGCTCCCGTGTTCGCTATTGTGGCATCACCACTCAAATCAACTGCAGTAGCTTGTCCGCTGGCATTTCCAACAAAAATTTTACTGTTTGGCAAACTAAGGAAAGAACCCGAATACACTTGTATCCAACTTATACCAGAATAAAATTCAAAAGTACCACTATCGGTGTTGAAAATCAGTAATCCTGTTGCTGGTGTACCGATCGCATTTCTTTGAGCATTTGTAAGACGTGGAACTAAGAATCCTTTATTTGTCGTACTCAGCTCAAGAATTGAACTAGCATTCGGAGTAGTTGTCCCTATTCCAACGTTATCCTGAGCAAGCGATACAAATCCATTGATGCTTACAAAAACAATTAACAATATTTTAGAAAATATCTTAATAAAGTTCATTTAAACTACCCTAATTTTTATTTCTTCTTTAATCTTTATAATATGCAATTTTTATTCCAACTTTTTAGAAAAACCATATAATACACCAGTTATACGTATTTAAATATAAAAGATTTTCAATTTGTCTATTAACAAGTTATACAGTTTGTCAAATAATCTTACTTACGTTTTTAAAAATACATATAAAAAACAATAGGTATTTAAGTATATCTACTTAATTAGGCATTTAAAGTTAAATTAATCTAATTTTTAATTTAAGATAACCTATTTTTGATAATTTCTAATAAAATTTGTAATATATTTAATGAACAAAGCAATATTTATAAGAAATTTCAAAATAAATCAATTTTATCTGTTACTTTTTCATCAATTAAAATGTTATATTAAAGGTTAGTTTTTTGCAAATTTAAAAAAAATAATGGAGTTGTTTTGGATAAGCCATTTTATAAAAAAATATTCTTCCTTGTGATGTTACTATGTTATTTATGTGTTACGAACAAACTGAGTTCACAAGAGTGGATGGAGAATGTTAAAGATAATTCGAACTTTTATGAAATTCAGAAGTCATTTAATGAGTATTGGCAGAATAAAGAGTATCAAAAAGGTCAGGGTATAAAACCCTACAAAAGATGGGAAAATTTTTGGGAGCCGAGGGTTTATCCAAGTGGTAAGTTCCCTAAAGCCATAGAACAATATAAAAGTTATTTGAAATTTCTAAATGAGAGTAAAAAAGATAAATTCCAAGCAATTGAAACCCCGTGGAAGGAAGTTGGTCCTACTGTAGTACCAAAAAATCGTTTATATTACAAGTCATCTGGTGTTGGTAGAATAAATGTAATAAAGTTACACCCAAAAAATGATAATGAAATTTGGATAGGTGCAGCATCTGGTGGTGCCTGGAGAACAACTGACAAAGGAAAAACGTGGAAACAGATGGGCTTCACAGACATTTTATCAATGGGTGTAAGTGATATAGCAATTTCTGAATCGAATCCCGATATTATATATGTCGCAACTGGTGATGATAATGGTTATTTTCAGGAAGACGTATATTCTGTAGGAATAATGAAATCTACAGATGGTGGCAACTCTTGGTCAATCATTGGATTTGAGGGAAAAATAAATGATTTTCTTATAGCTGGAAGAATTCTAATTCATCCAAGCAATCCAGACATAGTGTATGTAGCTACTTCCAGAGGAATTTTCAAAACCATTGATGGTGGTGAGAATTGGGTAAATAAATCAAATGGTTTCTTCCGCGAAATGGAATTTAAAACAGATGACCCTAATGTAATATTTGCTGTTACTTCTGGGAAAAGGATGTGGAATGGTGAGGCAGCCTTTTACAAATCTATCGATGCTGGCGAAACGTGGAAGAAGGTATTTCAAAACTCAAGTGTAAATAGATTTGAGATAGGTGTAACATACAAAAATCCTGCTTATGTATATATTTTGGGGGCTAAAAGCAATTCTGGCAGCTATGCAGGCGTTTGGCGTTCCACAAATGCTGGTGATAGTTTCGAACAGATGTCAAGTTCACCAAACATATTAGGAATAAATGCAGATGGTAGTTCAACTTCTGGGCAGGGATATTACGATTTGGCAATTGATGTTTCACCAGTTAACGAAAAACAAGTCTATATTGGTGGTATTCATATTTGGAAATCAAATGATGAGGGCAGAACTTGGGAGTTAATAAATCATTGGACAGGTGGCTATAACAAACCTTATGTTCATGCAGACCAACACTTTCTTACAATTAATCCAAGAACTTTAGAATTATATTCTTCAAATGATGGTGGCTTGTATTTATCGTCCAATAATGGTATCAGTTGGGATGACTTAAGTTCGGGTTTGGGCATATCCCAGTTCTACAAAATAGGCATAGCCAATTCTCTTGAAGAAATCATTTCAGGTGGAACACAAGATAATGGAACTCATTTGCTAAGTGGTGGTGATTGGTTTCATGTTAATGGTGGCGATGGTATGCAAACTGAGATAAATTCAGTCGATCCCAATTTTATTTTTTGTACATCGCAATACGGTTCATTATTCCGTTCTACTAATGGAGGACAAAATTTCAGCAGAGTGCTGGGACCTGACTATTTCCAGAGCGAAAATGCCGAATGGGTTACTCCATTTGTATTGAACCCCCAAAACCAAAAAAGTATTTATATAGGTTATAAGGACTTGTATAAAAGTACCAATAATGGCAAGAATTGGGCTAAAATATCAAATTTGGCATTGCCGAGTCCAATTGACCAAATAGCGATTTCCCCTTCAGATTCAAATATCATCTATTTTACTCAATCATCAGCAATTTATGTAACTTATAATGGTGGTTCCACTTGGCAAACAATCGGCAGCACGTCAAATGTAATTAAAGGGTTAGCCGTTGATTATGATGATCCCAATCGATTTTGGGTTACTCTTAGTGGGTATAATTCCAATGAAAAAGTATTTGAATATTACGGCAAGAACCGAACTAATATTACCTACAATTTACCAAATGTATCAACAAATACTGTTGCTGTTGTCAAAAATTCCTCTGGTCAATTGATTGTCGGTACCGATGTTGGTGTAATGATTAAAAATCCAACCGACAATTTTTGGAGTATTTTTGGTAAAGACCTCCCACCCGTAATTATTACAGATCTTAAAATTAATTATACAAATGGTAAACTTTATGCCGCAAGTTTTGGAAGGGGAATATGGTCAAACGATATTTTCTCATGCAATATTTCTTCTCCATCAATATCTGTGCTTGGAGAAACTTCTTTTTGCTATGGGGATAGTGTAACATTAACATTAGATGGCGATTATCCACATTTTATTTGGTCTAATGGTGATACAAACAGAACCACAACTATTAAGCAAACTGGTAGCTATTATGCTACAGTTTCTGATATAGATGGTTGTAGTGCTCGCTCTGAAGTTGTTGATGTAGAAGTACTGGCTGTACCATCATTCATCATTAATGCAGAAAACAAAGGATTTATTTGCGGTGAAGATACTTTACAACTTAGCCTTCCCTTAGGTTTAACTAATTATCTATGGTCGAATGGCGAAACATCAAATAAAATATTTGTCAACAAGCCAGGAAAGTACTTTGCAACTGCTTTTGCAAGTAACGGTTGTTATTTAGTTTCTAATGTAGTTGATGTGATAAGAGGTGAATTTCCCGAAAAACCCATTATCTATCAAGATGATAAGTATTTAGTTACCGATTCTGGTTATACTTATCGTTGGTATTTTAACGATTTTCCTGTCATTAATTCTGATACTAATAGATTGCTTATAAATGATAACGGACTATACAGGGTAGAGATTTTCAACGAATATAACTGCTCGGCAATATCTGATAGCTATAATGCAATTAGTTCAGTTGAAATTTTGAACGAAACTTCAAATATTCATATCACTCCAAACCCCACAGATGGAATATTAACTATAAAAATGAGTGATTTAAAAGGGGAAGTAATAGTTAGATTACACGATATTAACGGCAAAGAATTATTTTCGGAACAGTTAACTGTTAACATGGATTTAGTAAAGAATATAGATTTATCTTCAATGTCGAGTGGTGCATATATTTTAAAAATTCAGAATGTTGGGAAGGTTTATCAGAAATTAATCATTAAAAAATAGCTTTTTAAAATGTTTAGAACTTTGATTTTATTAGGTTTAATCTCTGCGAGTATTAATCTGCTTGCACAGGTATCTAATAAATTTGATCAAGAGCATAAGCAGGCACGAAGATTTGATGATTTTTGGAAAAGTAGAAACTCATATTTAAATGGGGACATAGATTTATCTGATATTTACAATAAATTACTTCTAAAAAACAGACTCAGTAAACAGATGCACCTTCTTTCCGATAATATTTGGAAAGAAATTGGACCCCAATATTTTGATAACGAAACCAATTTAAATAATGGCTACGGTAGAATTAATTGTCTTAGATTCAATCCTTTGGATTCGAACGAATTATGGGCTGGTTCGGCTGGTGGGGGTCTTTGGATTTATAGTATAAAAGATAGTATTTGGACTAATCGCAGCGAAACAAATTTCCTTTCGTTAGGAATATCAGATATTGCATTTTCCCCATCCAACCCGAATATTGTTTATCTCGCTACTGGTGATGCCCGTGGTGGTAATTTTTTTAGAGGATATTCTCTTGGTATTTTACGAAGCTCGGATAATGGTAAAACATTTACCAATATTGATGAATTCTCGAAATTTAATATGAAGTTTATTAAAACAATCAAAGTATCGCCCGAAAATCCTGATTTGATTTTATTTGGAACTAATGACGGTTTGTATAGTTTCGACAATAAAACTAAAACTAAAGTTAAGCTAATCGATAAAAATTATATCTCGGATATTGAATTTCACACAAACAAAGCAAATATTATTTACGTATCCACAGCCAACCCCAATAATAATTACGTTTTTAAGTCGCTTGATTCGGGAAAGTCTTTCTTAAAGGTGATGGAAATAAACAATAGCAGCAGAGTAGAGTTGAGTGTATTAGAAAATTATCCTTCGTTGCTATATGTTTTGAGCGA